>JASHTD010000227.1 GCA_030040725.1 Candidatus Sulfotelmatobacter sp.
CAGTATGCTGATGACGATGGGGCTCATGCGTAGTCCGCGATGATAGCAGGTCTGTTTGCGTACGATGGTGTGTCGCAGCAGAGAACGGCTTCGCTCGGGATGAAGGGGATCTCCCACCCATCGAAGCCGTCATTCGTGGACCTCGGCAGCGCACTCGCCTGGGCATTCCTCTCGTCATCATTTATTCTGACTGAGCACGCTATGAAGACTGGAATCATCGGCCTGCCCCAGGTAGGCAAGACATCTTTATTTACGATCCTGACCAAGGCGCATCTCTCTGATCAGGCTCGCGCGAACCCGCGCGAGGCGCACATCGGAGTTGCCAAAGTTCCCGACGATCGCCTCGACCGCCTGGCCGCTCTCTACAATCCCAAAAAGCTCACGCACACTTCCGTCGAATATGTCGACGTCGGCGCTATCGGCCAGGAAGCCCTCAAAGATACCAACTATGCTGCACACCTCCGCAACGTCGATGCCCTCGCGCACGTAGTCCGGGCCTTTGACGATCCCGCCATTCCACACGTCGGCGAGATCGATCCGCTGCGCGACATCAAGAACGTTGAATTCGACCTGATGATCAGCGATCTCGGTCAGGTCGAAAAACGCCTGGAACGTCTAGAAAAAGACTTAAAGAAGATGAAGACCGCCGAGCTGGAAAAAGAATTCGAGCTGCTGAAAAAAGCGAAGGCGCAGCTCGAATCCGAAAAGCCGCTGCGCGAAATGCAGATGACCCCGGAAGACAAGAAGCGCATCAAGGGCTTCATGTTTCTCAGTGAGAAACCAATTCTTTACGTGCTCAACATCGGAGAGTCAACCGAGCTAGGGAAAGAACTCGAAGAAGCAGGCAACAGATATAAGCTCACGGAAATCGCATCCCGCCCGAACGCGGGAGCCACAGCGATCTGCGGCAAAGTCGAAGCTGAACTCTCCGAAATGAGCGATGCCGACGCTGCCGAGTTTCTCTCCAGCTACGGCCTCAAAGAAAGCGGGCTCACTCGCCTCATCCGCACCACGTACCGCCTGCTGGGCGTCATTTCCTTCTTTACCGCCGGAGAAGACGAATGCCGCGCCTGGCAAGTCCCCGCTAACTCTCGCGCGCAGGAAGCCGCCGGAGCGATTCACTCCGATCTCGAAAAGCATTTCATCCGCGCCGAAACGATCCGCTGGGATCAGTTGCTCGAAGCCGGCTCCGAAGCCAACGCCCGCGCCAAAGGCACGCTGCGCCTCGAAGGCAAGGACTACATTGTGCAGGACGGCGACGTGATGCACATCCGGCATTCGGGGTGACTCAGCGCGCCAATTCTGTCATGCTGAGCGAGGATTGAGCTTCGCGAAGCGAAGCTCAGCCGCAGTCGAAGCATCCCTTCGGGCGATAAGAGGTTCGCTTGTGCTCCTCAAAAACTTCTCGCCGTCAAATACACCACTACCAGCCCTAGCAGCAGCACCGTCCCCTCAACTCTCGTCGACCACACATGCAACGCATCGAACTGCACACGCTCCGGATTATCAATCGGTGCAGCGTTTACGTCTCCTAGCGACGCCCGCAAAACATCCATCCGCGGAATGATTCCGAACTGCGAAATCAGCGTAAGCGCCAGCATCAGGCACAAAAGCACATGCCGCACGGCAAAAACATGCGCCGTGCCATCGGTAAATCGGCTGTAGAACAGGGAACTGATCAGATAAACGATCCCCGAGACAATCGCAATCCAGTGCAATTTGCCCAGCGACCTCCCAACAACATTCCCAGCAAGATGAGTGGTAGGCAAAACCGTGAACGCTGTCGGCGCCAGCACAAAAGCAAAAAAGATCAGCCCGCCAATCCACACGACTAGCGAGAGAAGCATTAAGAAGCGAAGGAAGGACATAGCGGGAGAATTATATTCCTATGATTGAGGCGGCCGGGTGTCGGGTGCCCCATTTCTCGCGCGTTCTTTGCGCGAGAAATGGGGATTTTGAAGTCCATCCTCTGGCCCCGTTTCGGGAAACTCACGGAATTTTTCCCAACCATCACCGATTCATCCCTATCCGCAGTTCTAAGATTTCCCCATGCCATGGAGTCTCAAGCGATACTACGGTGCCGGAGGTTTGCACTTCATTACCTGGAGTTGCTACCGCCGCTCGCCTCTTCTCACCCTCCGGGCCCGCGATTTGCTGCTCTCCGTCCTCGAACTTATGCGTAAGCGGTATCAATTCGTGGTCATCGGGTACGTCGTCGTGCCTGAACACATCCACCTCCTGATTTCTGAGCCGAAAATCGGCAATCCTTCGACTGTGGTGCAAGCTGTCAAACTCGGATTTTCGCAGCGCTGGGCTGCTGCAACCGGCTTCTCCGGGCAATTCTGGCAGCGGCGTTTCTACGATTTCAATCTATGGAGTCAGCGTAAGGAAACAGAGAAACTCAAGTACATGCATCGTAATCCGGTAGTTCGCGGATTGGTCGTCGATCCCGCCGACTGGGCGTGGAGCAGCTACCGCTCTTACGTATACGGCGAAACTGGGTTGGTTCGCATCAACGATTGGACGTGGTCGGAAGAAAAGATTCGTGCAAGAGCCGGATGAGCGGTAGTGCAATCAGTCTCCCACTTCTCGCGCAAAGGACGCGCGAGAAATGGGGCACCCGCAAGTTAGTTAGCCTTCTACTTCGGCTGGCCGGGCCATCGGCCCTCCAGTCCAATGAACATGCATCCGGAGAGTCCCCATGAGACCGTGAAAAAGATCTGTATTGCCTGTTGCCACTTTGCTCTACCGAAGCAAACC
>JASHTD010000228.1 GCA_030040725.1 Candidatus Sulfotelmatobacter sp.
TCTTACCTCGATTAAAAATACAGGGCTGCCTTGGGAGATTGGCCTGCGTGACGCGCACACTGCGCTGGTGCGCGCCGGATTGCGAGGCCGGGTACGCCTGCGCGTGGATGGCGGTTTAAAGTTTGCCCGCGATGTGGTGATTGCCGCGTTGCTGGGCGCAGAAGAGTTTGGTTTCGGGACGGCTGCGTTGCTCGCCATCGGCTGTGTGATGGCGCGGCAATGCCATCTCAACACCTGTCCAGTTGGCATTGCGACTCAGGACGAGAATCTGCGCGCGCGCTTTGCCGGCAATCCCGAAATGGTGGAAAGATTTTTCCGCGCACTGGCAGCTGATGTTCGATCTTTACTTGCCAGTACTGGCGTTGCTTCTGTAGATGAAGCTCTCGGCGCGGTGGAACGGCTCGGCCCACGATCTCCGCAGGCGGAAAAGAGCGTAGGCGCCCTGTTAAGGCCGATCCTCGATCCTCCAGCGCAAATTGCCTGCCCGCACGAGGACACGGGCTTCCTGCACGTAGAACTGAATCGCGTGGTGGATGATCTTGAGTCGATGTCGCTTCGGCCGTGTCGCTTTCGAATCTCCAACGAAGAGAGATCGGTCGGCGCTCACTTCAGCGGCGAAGCGCTTCGCCGGCTGGGACGCTCCGCACTGGAGATGACTGCTGTTGATTTTGAATTTACCGGTACCGCAGGCCAGAGCTTTGGAGCGTTTCTGATTCGTGGTGCGAACTTCCGCCTAATCGGAGAAGCGAACGATTACGTGGGCAAGGGACTGTGCGGCGGAAGCATTGCGATCGCGGCTGGAGCCGAAGCTTCCGAGCGCGGCGACGTGCTGGTTGGAAACACCGTGCTCTACGGCGCGACATCCGGCGAATTATTTGTGGCGGGAAGCGCGGGCGAGAGATTTGCGGTTCGCAATAGCGGAGCGCTCGCCGTAGTTGAAGGCGTGGGCCGGCACGGATGTGAATACATGACCGCCGGAGTCGTGATAATTCTTGGTGCTGCCGGCGCTAATCTGGGCGCGGGCATGACCGGCGGCCTTACGTACATCCTGCGTACGCGCGAGCACGATAACGAGGCCCGACTGAACCACGATTCCGTGCGGCTTGCTCCGATCGAACCCTCTGAAGAAATTTGGCTTCGCCGCATTCTGCAACGCCATGCACAATTGACCGGCAGCCCCCGCGCGTCTGGTTTGCTCTACCACTCGGCTCTGCCGCTGATGCGGATCGAGCCTGTAATTCCGCCGTGCTCCGTCGAAGAAACCTGGGCGCCGATTCTTTCACGTCTTGCCGCGGAAGAAGCCCGCAGCTACACCCGCGAATCGATTTCTACACAAAGCGCGGTGGTCCAGTAAGAATGTCCCGTAAGAATGACTACAGGGCCTCTTTCCTGCACATCCGCTCGAGCAGTGAAGTTCGTTATAATCTCCCACTAACTGCATGGATTTCGATCAGCTCATAACCTTCCTCGAAGTTGCGCGGCAAGGCAGCTTCTCGCGCGCCGGCGAAAAAGTATTCCGCTCGCAGTCGGCGGTGAGCGCGCAAATTCGGCAGCTCGAGCAGGAATATGGCGATCGCTTGCTCGACCGCTCGGGCAAAACGGTAAAGCTCACTCCCGCCGGGGAAGTCTTTCACGAGTACGCAGTGCGCATGAAGAAGCTGCGCGACGAATCCCTGGTCGCCGTGGCCGATCACGGTCATACGCCGCGCGGCACGTTGCTGGTGGGCGCGAACGAAGCCACCTGCCTTTATGTTTTGCCTGAAGTTTTCGGCGAATATTGCCGGCGCTATCCCGACGTGCAGATCAGCATCTATCGCAACTTTACCTACAAGATTGTCGAGAAGCTGGAGAACGGATCGTTAGATGTGGGCATCATCAGCCTGCCGGTGCAGTCTCCCAGCCTGAAGGTGCAGGCGATTTATCGCGACCGGCTGATGCTGATGGTGAGTCCGAAGAATCCTTTAGCCAAACAAAAGTCGGCGCAGGTTGCCGACGTGGTCAAGCAGCCCTTGCTTCTGCCCAAGACCGGGCACACGCGCCGCCTGCTCGACAAACTGTTCCGCGAATACAACAGCGAATTAAAAGTCAGGATGGAGTTGCCCAGCCTGGGCATGATCAAGAGCTTCGTTGCCGCCGATCTCGGCATTTCGCTGGTAAGCGCGTCGTTTGCACACGATGAAGTTTCGGCGGGCCGCGTAAAGCTAGTGGAACTCGAAGGCTCGGATCTCTGGCGGGAGTTGGGAATCGCCTATCGCCGCGACCGCACGCTCTCGGTCGCAACCAAGAGCTTCGTCAGCGTGGTGCGGCAACTTTCCGATCATCTTAAGAAAACGGAAGGACCGGCCTCGAAATAGCGGCTGCCGTTTCGGTTTGGTTCTCGCCAGAACAGAGCAGCAGAGCGTGGATCGACATGCCTTCTCATTGCCTGGAGGCGTGGGGGGAAATCGCGCCGGAATGCCCGATCCAAATGTATGACAAAGCGTGCTATGACAAAGCAAGGGGGCGCTTGTTGCAGCTCACCAGCAGCGATCTGTTATTGGTTTGTGGTGTCTCTGATGGCGTGGGGGGTTCTAAGCCTCATAGGAATCTATTGGCGCCTTCTCCGTGCGCCGTCGGAGGCTGCGTGCCTTTTCGCCATGGCAATCGGTTGCCTAGCCAACTGGCTTAAGAATCGCACTTTTCACTGCCTTATCACGACCCCACTATTTCTGATTGGCGGCCTCGTGTTCCTGCTCTCGGGAGTCGGCATGGTTCAAGTAAATACGCGTTGGGTCTGGCCGTTCGTTTTCATCGGCGTCGGCGTCGCATTTTTGCTGGAATGGCTTTATGCGCGGCGTTCCGCGGGCTAGACCCACCGCCAGCGGCCAACTGCGTAGGTAGTGGTGAAGTTTAACTGCACCACTACCACTGCGTAGGCTTCATTGACTTGCCCTTCTTCCAATCCTAAGATTTCAGCCAAATGATCGGCCAGACGATCTCTCACTACCGCATTGTCGAGAAACTCGGGGGTGGCGGGATGGGTGTGGTCTATAAGGCGGAGGACACCGAACTGGGCCGTTTCGTGGCTCTCAAGTTCCTCCCCGACGACGTCGCGAAAGACCCGCAGGCGCTCGAAAGATTCCGTCGCGAAGCGCGGGCCGCGTCTGCGCTGAACCATCCAAACATCTGCACAATCCACGAGATCGGCAGGAATGGGGAGCAGTCGTTCCTCGTCATGGAATTTCTGGACGGAATGACGCTGAAGCATCAAATTGGCGGGCGTCCGATGGAGACGGCGCAGATTCTGTCGCTGGGCATCGAGATTGCCGATGCGCTCGACGCAGCGCATACGGCGGGGATCATTCACCGTGACATCAAACCCGCGAATATTTTTGTAACCAAGCGTGGGCACGCCAAGATTCTCGACTTTGGTCTTGCGAAAGTAACCACCTCTAACGCGTCACCGAGTGGCAATACAGAAACAGAGGTTACGTCCGATCAGCTGACCAGCCCTGGAGCAATGGTGGGCACGATGGCTTACATGTCACCGGAGCAAGTCAAGGCCAAGGAACTCGACTCCCGCAGCGACCTGTTTTCGTTCGGTGCGGTGCTATACGAGATGACCACGGGTAAGCTGGCATTCGAGGGATCGAGCCCGGGCGACATCTGTGGGTTGATCGTTCACCAGGAGCCGGCGGCGATTCCCTCGTTGAATCCCAACACTCCGGAGGGACTGGATCAGATCATTCGCAAAGCCTTGGAGAAAGACCGCACGCTGCGGTATCAGCATGCCTCTGACATGCGGGCGGACCTGCAACGGCTTAAACGGGATGCCGAGAGCGGGCGTGTGGCCGCGGCAAGTTCGGGAACTGTGCCAACGGGTGCCCCACTTCTGGCCGATGTTGCCGGAAGTGGGAAAGGTTCAAACCACGTGGATACGGCCGCCCTCGGAGACCTGACCCGAGCGGAGTCGCCGGGTCAGGGGCGAGCGAAGCTCCGCAACCTCCGCCATAAGCCACGTCGGGATCGGCCGGGCGGCCGAGCGAGGCTCGCCGGTGCGGTAGCAGTAATCGCTCTCCTCGTCGCCGGCGGTCTTTACTACCGCTCCCGTCGCCCGAAACCGCTGACCGACAAAGACACCATCGTGCTTGCCGACTTCGCCAACAGCACGGGTGACGCGGTGTTCGACGACACGCTCAAGACCGCGCTTAACGTTTCGCTGCGGCAATCGCCTTTCCTGAATGTGCTCTCCGACAGCGAGGTCGCTAAGACGCTGCAACTGATGACCCGTCCCACAAGCACGAAACTCACGCCCGAAGTGGCCCGCGAGCTTTGCCAGCGGGCGGGCAGCAAGGCATACATTGCGGGGTCGATTGCCAGCCTGGGCAGCCAATACGTGCTGGGATTGAAAGCGGTCAATTGCCAGAGCGGAGATACGCTGGCGCAGGAGCAGGCGACGGCAGCGTCGAAGGAGAGGGTGCTCGACGCGCTAGGTGAAGCGGCATCCAAGATGCGCGGTGAACTGGGTGAGTCGCTGGCTACGGTGCAGAAGTTCGATGTCCCGCTGTCCGAGGCTACCACCTCTTCGCTTGAAGCGTTGAAAGCGTACAGCCTTGGCGAGAAGGCCCATGGCACCTCCGCCGCGCCGACTTACCACCAGCGAGCCATCGAACTCGATCCCAATTTTGCCATGGGGTATGAGGGAGTAGGTGTTGACTACGGGCTTCTGGGGGAGACAGGACGAGCCAGCGAATACCTCACCAAGGCATTCCGCTTGCGTGCCCATGCCAGCGAGCGGGAAAAGCTTTTTATTACCGGTAACTACTATTCGAGCGTAACCGGGGAATTAGTGAAGGCGGCGCAGACGTTTCAGGAGCAAATCCAAGCCTACCCGCGAGATTACAGAGCACACCTCGATCTGGGAAACCAATACATCTCACTTGGAGAGTTGGAAAAAGCGAGAGAAGCATCTGCGGAAAGCCTACGCCTCGCCCCAGACAACGTCGCTCCATACGTTAATCTCGTCGACGCCCTGCTCTGCCTGCAGCGATTCGAGGAAGCTCGGCAGGTAACGCAGCAGGCTCAAGCTAAAAAACTGGATAATGTCTTACTTCGCCAAAATACCTATGCTCTAGCTTTCGTTCAGGCAGATTCTCAAGCGATGGCGGAACAGCAACAGTGGTTTGCGAGTCAGCCCGACTATGAGAACATCGGGCTTTCAAACGAGTCCGATACCGAAGCCTACGCAGGTCACTTGCGTAAGGCAACGGAACTGACCAAGCGATCAATAGATTCTGCGATCCGTGCAGATAGCAAGGAAACGGGGGCTGTATCGCAGGAGATTGCCGCTCAACGGGAAGCGGCGTTCGGTAATTCTGTGGACGCGAAGCAGCAGGCAGTAGATGGCTTAAAACTTTATCCTGCCAGTGAGGCTGTTGAAGTGGAAGCGGCTCTGGCGTTTGCGATGGCGGGCGATGCAACACGAGCCGAATCGCTGGCGCAAGACCTAAACAAACGTTTCCCGCTGGATACCCAGATGCAGTCACTCTGGTTGCCGGCTATTCGGTCACAATTGGCACTGAATCGGAGAAATCCCGCTGACGCCCTTAACGGTCTTCAAGCCGCGGTTGGCTCCATCGAGTTGGGGTCCATCCCATTCGGCGATTCCTGTCTCTATCACACGTACATTCGCGGTGAGGCCTATCTGGCGGCGGGACAGAGCAAAGAAGCCGCCGCCGAGTTCCAGAAAATTCTCGATCACAGCGGCATCGTTGTGAACTGCTGGACGGGAGCGCTGGCGCATCTGGGCGTAGCGCGTGCGAACGCGCTGCAAGCGAAAACGTCACAAGGCACGGATGCCGATGCCGCTCGCGTCCGTGCCCTCGCCGCCTACAAGGACTTCCTCACGCTCTGGAAAGACGCTGACCTCGACATCCCCATCCTGAAGCAAGCCAAAGCCGAGTACGCAAAGCTACAGTAGGTCCATTGTTGAAATCTGGCGATTACACTAAAAACCCCTTGGGAATTCTCGGCAAGATCGAGCGGGAGACTGGGATCGAACCGGCGACATCCAGCTTGGAAGCTGGCGTTCTACCGTCATCGGACGCGCCAGCGGGCAAGTAGGTCGAATCGTTATCTAATCGGCCAACCACGCTCCTCATTGTGTGCCGCTTGTCGGTTGCTCGCACGACAGCACCCGGGTAACACGCCTTTGGAACTGAGACAAACTGTCCCACGCCCGGCTGAACAGGACAGACTGGCCCCAACAGTGTCGGAGGGGCCTTGGGATTCTCAATGATTGCAATCATTTACGGAGCGCCGATTGGCACGACCCGTGCTCAATAGGCACTGGGTACTTAGGACTATTGTCTCTGCAAAATGAACTGCTTTAGGAAAGGCGAGCGTTATGCCGCAAGCACTGAAAGCAAAGCCAGATCGTAAGAGCGACCGCCGTAGCGCGGCCTGGGGAAAACGCCTGGGCGTGTTGTTGCTCCTTCTGTTTGCGGAGTGTGCCTTCGCCCAGGATCCGCAAGGCGATGGAAGGCCGTCCGGCAAATTTGGTCCGGACCTCGCACCTGTGGTTGCCCGCGCGCATCACGGTGCAGCAGCGAACGAAACGGTGAAAGTCATCGTGCAGTACAAACAGGTCCCGCAGTCAGAGCAGGAAGGAAGGATGCAGAGTCTTGGTGCCCGACTGAACCATAGGCTCGGCATGGTCAAGGGTATCGCGCTCACCATTCCGGTAAATGCCTTGCCCGCGCTGGAAAAAGACTCCGACATTATTTCGGTAAGTCTAGACCATCCTTTGCGAGCACTCGATGAGACCACAGACACCGCGACAAATGTCACAGCGGGCTGGAATGCCGGCTACAACGGCGCTGGGATTGGCGTGGCCGTAATCGACAGCGGCATCAATGACAGCCATCCCGATCTGTGGAACTCGACTGAGACCCATACCCGCGTTGTCTATCACCAGGATTTCACCGGCACAGCGACCACGAACTCGAGCGGAGCAAAATATGACCTGTACGGTCATGGTACGCACGTTGCCGGCATCATTGGCGGCAACGGCTACCTTTCCGGCGGACAATACGAAGGCGCTGCACCTAGCGTTAATCTGATTGATCTTCGCGCCCTGGATGAAAACGGCAACGGCACCGACAGCAGTGTGATCGACGCCATTCAAGAAGCAATCGCGCTGCAAAATAAATACAACATCCAAGTGATCAACTTGTCGCTGGGGCGCGGCATCGCCGTCAGTTACACACAGGATCCTCTATGTCAGGCTGTCGAATCAGCCTGGCAGGCCGGCATTGTGGTCGTCGTGGCAGCCGGTAACTACGGACGCGTGAGCGTCAATGGCAGCGACGGCTACGGAACCATCACGGCTCCAGGCAACGATCCTTTAGTTCTGACCGTGGGAGCGATGAATAGTGACGGCTCGTCTTCGCAGGCGAGCGAGATCATGACCAGCTACACCTCCAAAGGCCCGACCACTTACGATCACGTGGTTAAGCCGGACATTATGGCTCCGGGGAACAACATCGTCTCGTTGGCGGCTCCGGGCGCCACCCTGGAAGCTGAGTATCCATCTTTTCTGGTCAACGGCAGCAACGGGCAGGCCGATTATTTCACGCTGAGCGGAACCAGCATGGCAACGCCCGTGGTCAGCGGAGCGATTGCATTGCTTCTCCAGCAGAACAGCAATCTCACCCCGGATCAGGTCAAGGCGCTGCTGATGCAAAGCACCTACGGATCTTTTCCAACTTCCACAGTCGTCTCCGTTCCCGCTCTCTCCGAAACTTTCACGGAGTATTACGATCTCTTCTCGGTTGGTTCCGGACTTCTGAACCTGCAGGCGGCGTTGTCCGACAACGATCTGGCTCCGGCCACAGTGGGCGCAGCGCTGTCTCCGTCGGTGGTTTATAACCAGTCGAATGGCACCGTTTCCCTGGTGAACGGAAACAGCAGCATACCGGCGCGTTCGGTAATCTGGGGCTCGTCGCGGCAATGGTCGTGGTCGTCCATCTGGGGCTCCAACGTAAGCGGCAATACGGTTGTGTGGAATACTCCTCTTCCATGGAATGACGATTTGCTCACCGCTTTTAGCGTGGTTTGGGGTTCGAGCACCGGCAGCGGCCCTGGTGCCACAAGTGTGGTTTGGGGTTCGGCGGAGCTGGCGACCGACGCAGCGAGCAAGGTTGTGGCCGCTGACGGAGGGCCACTTATGATGTGCCAGCCAAAGAAACAATGCCGGTAACACGCAGCAGTTCGGGTTGAAGACCGGTATTTCAGGGTTGGCATGCTCCGCAGCGAGATATCGAGAGGGATTTTGCGAGGTAGAAGTTCTGCGCCGCATATTCGCCACGAATGAGCAAGGACGCGGCCATCGAAAGACGTGCAGTACTCATCTGCGCCATACCAACATCAATCCCACGCCGGGCATCTTCACACAGCCGACTGCCGAGAGTACCGCGAGGTGATCCAAGGGTAAACTCATAGCGCTCGAAGAGGTATGAGTGCTAGACTTTGCTGCTAGGGGCTGTCCTGGCTGCCCTTCGAGCGGGAGTAGTTCAGCGGTAGAACGCCAGCTTCCCAAGCTGGATGTCGCCGGTTCGATCCCGGTCTCCCGCTCCATTGCGATTTAATTTCTTCCATTCGCTCCGCTGCTAGACTGGTGGAACAATGCCTTCTGCATCAACCCGAAAGCACGCAAGGACAGCAACCGTAACCGATCGGCCGCCGGCGCCCGAGCCCTCGTTCGCAGAGCGCGCACGCACGCTGGTTCACATCGGACGCATTGGCAGTCTCTCCACGCTTTCGCGCAAGCAACCGGGATTTCCTTTCGGCTCGGTCATGCCGTACGGATTGGACGCCACTGGGCGCCCAATTTTTCTGATCAGCACCATGGCTATGCACACGCAGAATTTGCAGGCCGATCCGCGCGCCAGCCTGCTCGTGACGCAACCCGACGCCAGCGGCGATCCGCTGGGCGCGTCGCGAGTCACGCTGGTAGGAAATGCTGCCAAGATTCCCAAACCGGAGATTGCGGAGGCGCGCAGACTTTATCTTGAGCGTTACGCGAACAGCAAGTACTGGGTGGACTTCGAAGATTTTTCTTTTTACCGCATGGATGTTCTCGACGTTTATTACGTCGGAGGCTTCGGCGTGATGGGCTGGGTCGAGGCGTCGGACTACACGCAGGCTCAACCTGATCCGCTCGCCGACTCTGCTACGGCGATTCTTGAACACATGAATGCCGACCACAAAGACGCGCTGGTCCTGCTTGCCCGCGCATTTGCCGGCATCGAATCTCAGGAAGCTTCCATGACCGCTGTCGATCGTCTGGGTTTTCACGTGCGGCTAAAGACCGAAGAGGGCATGAAAGGTGCGCGGATCGCCTTCCCGCGAGAAGTTCGCAGCACTGCGGAAACTCGCAAAGTGCTGGTGGAGATGGTGCAGCAGGCGCGCGAGAAATTAATAGGCGCATAAGAAAGACCACATAGAAACTAAAGGCCTTCTGCACGGCATTCCGCTATCGATTAGTATGTTCGGTTGCGTTTCATGCCGATCCAAACGCACAGGAATACTCCCAATCATGAACAAAAAGAACAGGCAGATTCGTGGCAGCCGTCGTTCCTTTCTGCGGGGCACTCTGGCAGGTGGGACAGCCGCAACGGTCGCGTCGATTTATCCCGCGTTGGCCGCAGCGCGCGAGGTTCCCCAGCCAGCCGAGACTTCCGAGGTCAAGCCTTTCGAGCTCGATGAGATCACAATTCCCGATCTGCAAGATGGAATCAAGAGCGGCAAATTTACCGCCCGGTTGCTGGTTGAGAAGTACTCCGCTCGCATTGACGAAATCGACAA
>JASHTD010000229.1 GCA_030040725.1 Candidatus Sulfotelmatobacter sp.
GGTCGCGACCAAGGGGCAGCGCGCAAAGACGTGGGCAGCGAAGAGATACTTTAGAATGAAAGCGTGCGAGATTGCCCGAAGGAACGGGGCTCGGAGGAGCGGCTTCGCGGCAGTAGAGGCGCGGTTAAGAGAAATCAGCAACACGATTGAGGCACGCGGCAGAGTTGGGGCAGGTGCAGCGATCGGTTTCGCGGGAGCGAAGATATCAGTGCCCGCGCCACGCGGCGAAAGGCAGGAATGGATATCACGTGGGTGACCGACCGAATCGCGGTCGGCGGTGGAATCTGGAACGCGGAGAACATGGCGGCGGTGTCGCGAGCGGGGGTTACGCACATCATTGACATGCAGATCGAGTTTGACGACCGGCCGCTGGCGGAGCCTTATGGGATTGAGGTTTGCTGGAATCCGGTTGATGACGATTTCGAGCCGAAGCCCGCAGAAGTATTTGGGCGCGGGGTCGAGTTTGCTTTGGCGGCATTGGAGGATGATCAGGCGAAATTGTTTGTGCATTGCGCGGCCGGAGTGCACCGGGCTCCGATGATGACGCTGGCGTTGCTGGCGGTGATGGGTCGGGACCTTGAAGACGCGATGGGATTGATTGAAGGGCGAAGACCGACGGCCGATTTTGCGGACGTGTATGTGCGAAGCGTGGAGAATTTTTTGAAAGGGCGGGAGTCGAGATTAGCGAGATGAGTCTGGAACGAAACCGCGAGGTGGCAGAAACGGTTGCGAGACAGGATTGGGGAGGAGTGCAGATCCACGCGAGATCGATCGCCCCGCCGGTGAAAGCGAGGGGCTTCGGGATGACGCAGCGAGGGTGGCTGCCCCATATCCTTCGCTTCGGCAGAAGGCGCTTCGCTCGGAATGACATGGTTTAGCAGAAGTTCAGGAGGAAGTATGTTGCAGAGATGCCGCCCGGCGGGGCGGCTTTTTTGTTTGGCACTGACGATTGCGGCAGGATATTGGAGCGCAGTGACGAGCACGGGAGCGAAAGCTTTTGCGGCGATGCCGGGAGTCGGGAAAAGTTCAGCCGCGGCGAAGCCCGCTGGGGAACCCTCGCCCCATGGGGCTTCGCCGATCCCCCAGAGCGGGCCGACGTTGACGAGCGTGATTGATGCGACGGCGTATGGACTGGACATGCCAGGCATGCTGGAGCTGGCATTGACGAAGGCATATGAACTGAAAATCTGTCTGACGACGATTGTGGCGAAGACCGACAGCGCCGACCCGAACCTGACGACGCTGAATGACGTACTGGCGAGCTTGACTTAGGAAATTGGCAGCCGACTGAAGATGGTACGGCTGCCTGCCCTTTTTGCATCACGGTTTTCGTATGGAGGAGATTGTCATGGACTTCTTATCGCAATTATTGCGCGGGATCGCGTTTGTCCCGGCGTTGGTCAATGGGATCGAAGGTTTATTCGGAAGCAAGACCGGGGCAGAGAAGAAAGATGCGGCAATGTCATTCTTGCAGAACGCGTTGAGCATGGCAGACGCCATCGCGGCTCGGGAGATTGTGGACCCAGAAAAGTTTCGCACGGGCATCTCTGAAATCATCGATGGCACAGTGATGTGCCTAAACGCGTCAACCTGGAATAGGCAAGCCCCGACCCCGAGTTCACAAACCTCTTCCCAACCGGCCTAGCCGACATCTTCATTCCAATTCTCCAGATTCTTTTTCACCTGCGCCATGAATTGATCGGCGACGGCGCCGTCGATAAGGCGGTGATCGTAACCGAGCGTGAGGTGAACGACCGAGCGGATGGCGATGGAGTCGTTGCCGTCTTTATCGGTGATGACGAGCGGCATCTTGGTGATTCCGCCGACGCCCATGATGGCTGCGTTCGGCTGATTGATGATGGGCAGGCCGAAGACCGCGCCGAATTGTCCAGGATTGGTAACGGTGAAGGTCGAACCTTCGACTTCTTCCGGTTTGAGCTTTTTGGCGCGGGCGCGTTCGCCGAGATCGGTGATGCCGCGCTGCAGACCCAGGAAGTTAAGGTCGCCAGCGTTTTTGAGAACGGGAACAATCAGGCCCCAATCGAGAGCGACGGCGATGCCCACGTTAATGTTGCGGTGATAGCGGATGTTCTCGCCTTCGATGGTTGCGTTGATGATGGGCCACTGCTGCAGCCCAATAATTGCGGCGCGAACGAAGAACGGCATGAAGGTCAGGCGGACGCCGTGACGCTGCTCGAATCCGGCCTTCTGCTTATTGCGCAAGTTAACGATACGCGTGAAATCGACTTCGTACATGCAGTGAACGTGCGCGCTGGTGCGGCGCGACTCGATCATGTGCTTGGCGATCAGCTTGCGCATGTTCGTCATGGGAACGAGGTCGCCGGGGTAGGGAGCCGGAGCGGGCGTTGGCGCGGCAGTGCGCGAGGGCGCAGCGGCGGGGGTCACGGTACCTGCCGGAGCTGGCCTCGAAAGGGAGGCTGAGGCCGACGCCTGGTTCTCGATGAAAGAAAGAATATCCTGTTTGGTGATGCGGCCGCCGAGCCCGGTGCCAGAGATTTGCGAAAGACTGATGCCGTGCTCACGCGCGATTTTGCGGACGAGCGGGGATGAGCGGGTTTCTTCGTCGGATTCGCCGGCGTGTTGTGCGGGAGGCGCACCGACTGCTGGCACAACTGGTAGAGCGGACGGCTTCTGCTCGGCTAGTTCTGCAGACGATTTGGCAGGTTGCTTGGCTGGTGCGGTTGCGGCAGATGATTTAGCAGGCGCGGCGGCTTCGCCATCGACAGCGATAGTGCCGACGACTGTATTCACACCAACGGTGGTGCCTTCGGCAATTTTGATTTCCTGAAGAACTCCTGAAGCGGGCGCGGGAATTTCGGCATCGACCTTGTCGGTAGAAATTTCGAAGAGCGGCTCGTCGCGCTGAACTTTGTCTCCGGGCTTCTTCAGCCACTTGGTGATGGTGCCTTCGACGATGGATTCACCCATCTGCGGCATGATGATGTCAGTTGGCATGAGTTTCCTTCCACGCGTCATAGCGTCAACGCCAGGACGTGTGCAATCAAATATTATATCGAGGGACGAGGGTCGCCAGCGGCAAGAAGGAATGCCGCGTTCCGTTCCCCGTTACAGCCCTCCGCTTTTAGTTTTTCTCGTCTTCACCGGCCGGCGGAGCTACCCCGAAGTTTGTCTTCCAATAATCCTGCACCGCGGGGGGCAATTTATCCATGTGCGAGAGAAAGCTGGTGAGCTTCCATATATCCTGCTCGCTGAGAACTTTTTCCCAGGCAGGCATGCCCGTGTAGCGGACGCCGGTGCGAATTGTATAGAAGGTGTGCCACTCGGGATCATCGGGCGGATGCGAAACCAGGTCCGGAGCAGGCGGGTAAAAGGCGCTCCCGATTTGCGCAGGCTTGCGATCGAGCGTGCCGTGACAGAGCGCGCAATTCATGGTGTAGAGCTTCATGGCGTCTTCATAGTTTTGATCGCTGGGCGGAAGCGGGTTGTTGACGTGCGGAGCGTGACGCTCCATGGAGGCGTCGACAGCGGCATTGGCAAGGTGATGCTCCCAGTGCGGCGGCGCCACATTTGCGTAAGTGGGAATGAAGCCGAGTATGGCAGCGCCGAGGAATCCGAGAATCAGAATGATGAGGGTGAGGATTACGCCGGTGAAAAACTTGCCCATGAGTCCTCCGTTGAGGCGCTAAGTGCGGCCTCAAACTTTAGAGCAGATATTGTGGCAGATGGACAGGGTAGGGCGCCAGTTCGAGCGCCGGACGGCAGCAGAGCCTTCGATTTTCATATGGCGTCATCCTGAATAGCCGCCTTTCGGGCGAAGCGAAGGATCTCGCGAAGACGATCCTCATGGCTAGGGCGGGCGAGATTCCTCGGCCCGCTGGTGCAAGCGCGGGCCTTCGGAATGACGCTGGCTTTAGTTACAGCCGGAGGCCTAGAACGCCTTCAACTTTCTGGCCTCGCGCACGATGTCACTCACCTTCGGCAAATAGTGTTCTTCCTGCGGCGGAGAAAACGGAATCGCCGAATCCATCCCCGTGATCCGCACGATCGGGCCATCGAGATCGTCGAAGGCCTCTTCGTTGATGATCGCGGCGATTTCGCCGGCGAGCCCGCCGGTGCGGGAGTGCTCGTGAAGAATGATGACCTTGTTTGTCTTCTTCACAGTTTGCGCGATGGCTTCGCGATCCAGCGGCGAGACGGTGCGCAGGTCGAGGATTTCGAGGTCGATATTTTCTTTGCTGAGAATTTCTGCGGCTTCGAGAGCGCTATGGACCATAGCAGCGTAGGTGATGATGCTGAGGTCGCGGCCTTCGCGGACGATGTTGGCTTTGCCGATGGGGACGACGTAGTCTTCCGCCGGGACTTCGCCTTTGATGCGGCGGTAGAGATATTTGTGCTCGAAGAAGACACAAGGATTGTTGTCGCGAATGGCGGCTTTGATCAGACCTTTGGCGTCGTACGGCGTGGCTGGGCAGATGACTTTGAGTCCGGGATTGTGCACGAACCACATCTCAGGATTTTGCGAGTGAAAGGGGCCGCCGTGGACGTATCCGCCGCTGGGTCCTCGCAAGACGAGCGGGGCTGGCGCACCCCAGAGGTAATGCGTTTTCGCGACCATGTTGCTGATCTGGTTGAAGGCGCAGCCGATGAAATCCATGAACTGAAATTCGGCGACGGGGCGCATGCCAGTGAGCGATGCGCCGAACGCCGCGCCCACGATGGCGGATTCGGCGATAGGCGTGTCGATGACGCGCTCGGGACCGAAGCGGTCGATGAAACCGTCTGTAACTTTGAAAGCGCCGCCGTAAATGCCGATGTCTTCGCCGAGGCAGAAAACAGTGGGGTCGCGGTCCATTTCTTCCCAGATTCCCTGGCGGATGGCTTCGAGGTAGGTGAGTTGCATAGGTTTAGCTTGCCTCTATGATTGTCGTAGCTGTGCCTTAACAAACTGAAGAAGATTAAGGAACCCATCGGGCGGGTTCGTTGGGGTCGTCTTTTACTTTCGCCGCCAACTCGTCTTGGCGTTTTAGTCGCTTAGCTTCCTCTTCTGGAGAAACTCTAAGGTCGACAGCGAGCGCAATAGCCATAAGGGCCAGGAACGCGAGAATCGTTGCTAAGTACCACCACATAGGCTTCAACTCCCTCACGGCTTTTGGATCTGTCATCCCGAGCGAGGATGCTCGTTCACGCTAGTGAACGAGCATCGCAGTCGAGGGATCTTGCGTTTCGCTTGGGTACCAATCAGCTGCTAAGTCCTGCCAGCGCGGATTCTTTTGCGCGATCAACCACATTTTCTTTTCACGACGCCAGCGTTTTA
>JASHTD010000230.1 GCA_030040725.1 Candidatus Sulfotelmatobacter sp.
GGAAACCGAAGACGGCGGCCATTGCGCATTTGTTGGCGAGCGTGATGGCGATCTGAACTATGATGGCCGTTGGGCTGAGCGCCAGGTGGTGGAGTTCGCAAAGCAATTCCTGTAAATGGCTTATGCGAGCGGAATAGCAAGCGCTGAGTGGTTCAATTTGCGGCACGAACCGGACGCCAGAACCATCCGACCAGTTCGGTCCCGCGACCTTTGAAGCGTGTACGCAGATAGGCAAGCAGTAGCATGGCGAGAGAAATCGTGAGCAAACCCAAGGATGCGGCGCGGATGTTCACGCTTCTCTTGGGCAGGATGGACGCGCGTCCGTAAACGAATTCGATGTGAACCCAATAAACGATCAGGGAAGCCTGGCCTAGCTGAATCAGCGGACTGAATCCCCATTGCGCCGCTCCCCATCGGCACCAGGCATAACACGCGCTGAGAATGACGAGCAACATGCCGAGGCGAATCAGGAAAAAATTCGGGCTGGTATGCCAGTAATCGTAAACCGCATAAAGCCGGAGCGGCTGGTGATCGAGCCAGCGTGAGGCTGCGATTGAGAACACCCCAACGAGGCCTGCGGCGAGAAAGATCGTGCTTTCCCGCTGGCGAGCCCAATCGGATTGCAAAACGAAACCCACGGCCAATCCGGCGAAGGCAAAGGCGCTCCAGGGAAAGACCGGAAACAGCCACGCCTGCGGCGATCCCAGATTATGCAGGCCATTGATGTATGACTCTAATGGCCACGGCAACCAATCGGGACGCCAGGTCGTCCAGAGCGGCGGAGTGAGCAGAGAAATCAGCATCGCGGTTGCGGCTGCGGCGAGAATCAGCGCCCGTGGGGTCCTCATCCGGCCGAGCGAGAGTACCAACCAGCACAGCAGGCCCATCAGCATCATCGAAAGACCGATGGTGTTGAGGATGTCGACGCGCAGCAGATCGCTGAGCGGCGCCCAGCCCCAGGCGATGACGTATTCCTGCAGACGAAACAGCAGGCCGAAAGCGAAGATCTCTGCGCCGCGGCGAATCGTGGCACGAGCAATTTTCGCTGGCGACAAATTTTTCTGCTGTAGCCTCTGCGTGACCAGTGCGAATGAAATTCCGGCCAGGAATAGAAACAACGGAGCGGGGAAGGTTCCTCCCAGTTGCGAGTACATGAAGAACTTGCCCCGCCGTGCGGCTGGACTGAGCCACGAGTCGTAGCAGTGCGTTTGAAACATGAGAACGCAGGCCAGACCGCGCATCCAGTCGATGTAAGCGAGCCGATGGGTGGGAGTGGGTGACGCCACGCGTTATCATAACCCTACGCGGCGCTTATGATAAATTTTGGCTATCGCTGATTGTTACGGGCGCGTAGCTCAAACGGATAGAGCACGGGATTTCTAATCCCGGGGTTGCAGGTTCGATTCCTGCCGCGCCTACCAGAGTTGAGGTCCCTCGCTTTGCTCGGGATTTCGGCACGCGGCTCAGACGCCGCGTAAACGCCTCAAGTTCGATTCCTGCCGCGCCTACCAGGATTGAGGTCCAGCGATCCGGAACAAGGAATGTAAACGCCCAATTGCCACAATCACATCGCAAAGTTGCCAATTCTAATTTCGGGAGACCTTGGAGAATGTCTCAGGACTTGAGTGTTAGATCGCCAGCCGTGACATGGACGTGAAGTCGGTATTTCCCGTTGCCGTTTTTCCTCACAGAATTTCCGACCGAGCCCTTTGGATCGCCGAACTGGGTGCCGCTAATGTCTCCGAACCTCACGGAGAGATCGACGTGCGCGTAGTCTTCGGGGCTTCCCACCTGAATGGTCAAATCGCCTCCCGTTAGCTCAAGGTCCTTGTCCCCCACCACGCCCTCCACCGAAAGGTCGCCGCCGTGCATCCGCGCATAAAGGTTTGTCGATCTGGGGATCTCGATCGTCACCTGCAATTCTTTCTTCGGCACATGCGAGAGTTTCAGGTCGACGCTCCCATCCAAGCGCTTCAACCGAATCTTGATTTGCTTCGCCTGGTCCACATTTTTCCCTTCGGCGCGAACGGAAATCTTCTCCGAATCGCTGCCTACGATGCGGAAGTCTCCCTCGTGCAGATGCAAACGGAGACTAGCCCCGCTGGCCAGGTTCGCTTCAAATTTCTGATGCTGGAGATTCGTGGTTTGTTGCGCACCCTGGCAGAATCCCACGGATGTACACAGTACAGAAACGGCCAGGAGTCGAAACGGGTTCTTCATAGACACCCCCGTACGGAATAATACGCAAGAATCGGCCTCGCGGTTCCCATTTGTCTAAGGTGAGGCCGTGTGAGCCGTGGACTGCCGCGTTCATGGGCAAGCAGGAAAAAGGCAGCTACCAGCGCGGAATCCAACGTCATCCTCACGGAATACAGCGGTCGCAGCGAAAAAAAGAATCGTTGACGTAACATGCCCATTACCTTCATCGTCTCGGATGTCGTTAGGAGATTCTCTCTCGCCTCAGGGTTCCTTGCCTCTCGCGGCGGACACTCGCATAGGGCAAATCTCAAATCGATTGAGCCCGGCGATGACGGATGGGTCGCCTTCGCCAAACCGTCTAGCCTCGGCTTCCTCCTCGACCTCCAGCACTGCCAGCCCGAAAGCCCCGCTTGTTGCCATGACCGGACCGTAGAGCAAAAGTCTGCCAGCCGCAAATTGTTCGTCAAAGTAACGGGAGTGCGCTTCCATTAATAGCCTCTCCTCATCCGTCATGTCTTGCGGGAACGTAGTTCGAGGAGGGATTAGCTTGAAAAAGTAGTTTTGCTTGGACATGGCAATCGAATTCTAGCAGGGCTCCTGTGGACAGTAGGCACCTGATGTTTCATTAATTGACTGGCACTTGTCTGGCGATCCGCGGTCGATCTGTATGATTTCGATACATCTGTTACAACAATCGCGGCGTTCCTGTTTCGCGGAGATGCGCGCGCGTAGCCCAACCTAAAGACTGTATATCGGCAATACAGGCTTTCCTGTATGGTTTATGCGCTTGAGTTCCGCCTAGGCTACCCACAATCAAAAAGGTGGATTGAAAGGACCCTCATGAAACACTTCGAATACTTGTTGGTTGCAGCTGCAACAATGGCTGGCCTTGTCGCTCTCGTTGTCCCCGCACCAGGACGCGCGGATGGGGAACCCGCCCCCTTCGTTACCGAAATTCCTCAAGGGTACCGAGACTTTCGCTGGATCTCCTCGACCCATGAAGCAGGCAAGCTCAACAGTTTAGGCGCCCTCTTGGGCAACGACGTGGCCTTCAACGCTTTCCGGGAAGGGAAGCTTCCATTCCCGGACGGCACGATCCTTGCAGCTTTGCATTACCGTTACGTTCCATCAGATGAGAACAACAAGATCTTCGGCCAGGTTCAATCTTTCGTTCCCGGCGCCCCCACGAACATTCAGTTCATGGTCAAAGACTCAACCAAGTATGCCGCGACCGGGGGTTGGGGGTTCGGTCACTTCGCAGACGGCAAACATGGCGACGCCGCGTTTATGAAAAGCTGCTTCCCCTGCCACGAGAAAGCCAAAGCGACCGACCTCGTCTTCACTCGTTACGCACCTTGATGTTGAAACGCTAGAGCAGAAATGGACGAGACGATGGCCATACACAAATCGGATCGAGTCGTGTGCCTGTAACACTTGGCGTCGCATCTCCATTACGATCAAAAGGGTCTGGCAAGTGAGATTCTAGGTGTGACGGCCTGCAGGCAGTTTTCAGTAAGGCCGTTGTCGAGTACAAGAGTGAAGGAAGGAGCCGCGCGGCCCTGCTATCGTTGCCATCCCTCACGCCAGCACGATAAGATATTTCGTACACATCTTCTCCGCTAACATCCCATAAGCAATTCAGCTTTGCCGCGGCAAGGGCGTGTGCGACCCCGGTGTTCATGAGAACGTGCAGAACACGCGCAGCGCAGTTGCGCGCAAATCCCTGGAATGGAGTTGGCGTTTGAAGCGAGGCAAAACCGCAGTAATCGTCGGCGCGCAGTGGGGCGACGAAGGCAAAGGCAAGATCGTCGACGTGCTGTCGGAGAATTTCTCCGTCGTGGCGCGTTATGCCGGCGGGCACAACGCCGGCCACACCGTCATCATTAATGGGAAGAAATTTGTTCTGCAGCTTGTGCCGTGCGGAGTCTTGCGGCAGGGATGCCGCAGTGTCATCGGCAACGGCGTGGTACTCGATCCCATGGCGTTTCTGAAGGAAGTCGGCGCCTTGCGCGAAGCAGGGGTGCGGGTCGACGGGAACCTTTTCGTTTCAAATCGCGCGCACGTGATTCTGCCTTACCATCGCATGATCGAACTCGCGGCAGAGAATGCGCCTGGCCGCGTGAAGATCGGCACTACCTCGCGGGGAATCGGCCCCGCTTATGAAGACAAGATGGGGCGTCGCGGCCTGCGCGTCGCCGACCTGCTCGACTTGCAGCTGCTGAGGAAGCATATTGAAAATGCGGTGCGCGAGAAGAATATGATCGCGCATGCTCTGTTCAATTCCGAGCCGCTGGACGCCGACAAGATGTATTCGGAATACGCAGCGGCCGCCGGAAAGATTGCACCTTTTGTGCGCGATACGGCGGTGCTGCTGAACCAGGCGCTGGCTGCAGGAGAGTCGATCCTGTTCGAAGGCGCGCAGGGAACGATGCTCGACATCGATCATGGCACGTATCCGTTCGTCACTTCTTCGAGCGCAACCTCGGGAGGAGCGGCAACCGGCACGGGCGTCGCGCCGAATGCGATCGACTCAGTGATTGGCTTGACCAAGGCTTATTGCACGCGCGTAGGCGAAGGCCCATTCCCAAGCGAAGAAAAAGGGGATGCCGGACAGCAGTTGCGGGTGCGGGGCAACGAATTTGGCGCAGTCACCGGACGTCCGCGGCGCACCGGCTGGCTCGACTTGCCGCTGCTTCGCTACGCCGGTATGATCAACGGCATTTCGTGGCTGGTGGTGACAAAGCTCGATGTGCTCGATGAATTGGCGGAAATTCCGGTTTGCGTCGGCTTGAAAATCGACGGCAAGGCGACCGACGAGATTCCCGCGCAAGCCAGCGGTTTCGAAAAGATTGAATGTGTGTATCACAAGATGCCGGGCTGGGGGACGTCTACGCAGGGCGCGACCGAATTCGGGCAGTTGCCCAAAGCGGCGCGCGAATACCTGGCGTTCGTGGAAAAAGAAACGGGCATCAGGGTCGGCATGGTGTCGACCGGACCAGACCGGGAGCAGATCATTTTTGCCGATGAATTTGCCCGCGAGATGCAGACAAGCTCATCCGGAAAAGCCTAGAATGTTTTTCCATATCGCAGGGGGATAGCCCGCGTGTAAGGAGCTAGCGATGGTAGTTCTGGCTGTAACGTGGATGGCAAAAGCCGGACGTGAAGCGGAGGTGACCGCGCTGTTTGCGAAACTGACGGAAGAGTCCCGCAAGGAGCCTGGCTGCGTGATGTACCAGGTTCATCGGCACAAAACTGAACCGCGGCGGTTCTTTATTTACGAGCAGTACAAAGACGAAGCGGCGCTGGAAAACCACCGCGCCGCGCCGCACTTTTTGCAGTTTGCACGCAAGGACCTGCCCAAAATCGCCGACCGCACCGAAGGGAACCTGTTCGAGCCGCTGGGTTAGTAGCGCTTGCTACGCGGGTCACGGCTCCCGCAAAACCAGATCCTTCGCTACGCTCAGGATGATTGCGGCGGGCTCCCACGCCCGCCAAACGCAATCACTTCGCCAGTTCGTATCCAGCAAAGAAGAAACTCAATTCGAAGCGCGCCGTATCTTCGGCGTCGGAGCCGTGGATGGCATTGTGCTCGATGCTTGATGCCCACTTCTTGCGGATGGTCCCTTCTTCCGCATTGGCTGGATTTGTTGCACCCATCAGTTTGCGCAGGTCGGCAATTGCATTCTCCTTTTCCAGCGCAAGGGTAACGATTGGGCCGCTCGACATGAAGTTTGTGAGTGAGTTATAGAACGGACGGCTCGCATGCACGGCATAAAACTGCTCGGCCTGAGATTTCGATATTTCCAGCATCTTGATGGCGAGAATGCGGAAGCCGTTCTTTTCGAATTGCTCGATGATGTCGCCGACGGCATTCTTGGCGACGGCGTCTGGTTTTACGATGGTAAGAGTGCGTTGCAGAGTTTTCATAGGGTCGTTCTTCCTTAGTTGTGAGTCTGATTGGGAATTCGCCGACTGCCGGTCGTTCGGAGAATTGTCATTCCGAGCGGAGCGAGGAATCGGCTTGTTTCACGCGAGTCTCTAGACGCTCACTCCCACAGCGGCAGCCAGAGTTTCACCGATGGCCGCGGGAGATTTCGCGACGCGAATGCCCGCAGCCTCCATGGCTTTGATTTTTTCCGCCGCCGTTCCTTTGCCGCCGGAAATAATTGCGCCGGCATGACCCATGCGGCGACCAGGCGGCGCGGTTTGTCCGGCAATAAAACCGACCACGGGTTTCTTCATTTGAGTTCTTACAAAGTGTGCCGCAGTCTCCTCGGCGTCGCCGCCGATTTCTCCGATCATGATTACGGCTTCGGTTTCGGGATCGCGATTGAAGAGATCAAGCGCATCGACGAAGTTCGTTCCAATGATCGGATCACCGCCAATGCCGATCGCCGTCGATTGCCCAATACCACGCTGGGTGAGTTGATGCACCGCCTCGTAAGTAAGTGTGCCAGAGCGCGAAACGATTCCAATGGAGCCTTCTTTGTGAATCGATGCCGGCATAATTCCAATTTTGCATTTGCCTGGCGAAATGATGCCCGGACAATTCGGGCCGATGAGGCGCGAGCGGCGATTCTGCAGAAATTCCCACGCCTTTACCATGTCCAGCGTGGGAATGCCTTCTGTGATGCAGACGATGAGATCGAGTTCGGCGTCGGCTGCTTCCATGATCGCGTCAGCGGCGAACGGCGGGGGAACAAAAATCATGGTGGTGTCGGCGCCGGTCTTGTCGACCGCTTCCTGCACGGTATTGAAGATCGGCCAGCCTTCGTGGGTTGTGCCGCCTTTGCCCGGAGTAACACCGCCCACCACTTGCGTTCCATAAGCAGCGCAGGCTTTGGCGTGGAAGGTACCTTCACGGCCAGTCAGGCCCTGCACGATCAATCGCGTTTTCTTGTTAACCAGGATTGCCATAAATGATTTCCAATCGAACTGCTCAGTAACCTTAGCCTATACGACCCGCAATTCTTGTATTTTTCAAGCATTCGAATGCTGTCGCTCATCGTGCCGCAGCCACAACTTTATCAGCCGCATCTTTCATGGTGTCGCAGACCGTGAAATTGAATCCCGACTCCATCAGAATCTTCTTACCTTCGGTTACATTCGTGCCTTCGAGGCGCAGGACGATGGGAAGTTTGATATTGGTTTTCTTCGCCGCTTCGACTACCCCAGTGGCGAGCGTATCGACGCGCAGAATGCCGCCAAAGATGTTGATCAGCACCGCTTTGACATTCTTATCGCTCAAAAGAATTTCGAAGGCATGCGCAACCTGCTCAGCATTCGCGCCGCCGCCAACATCCAGAAAATTCGCGGGCATCCCGCCGGCGTACTTGATGATGTCCATGGTCGCCATGGCCAAACCCGCGCCATTCACCATGCAGCCCACGCTGCCATCGAGTTTGATGTAGTTCAGGCTGTACTTCGAAGCTTCGACTTCGAGCGGATCCTCTTCCGTAATATCGCGCAGCTCGCGAATATCGGGATGCCGGAAGAGCGCATTGTCATCGAAGGTCAGCTTCGCATCCAGCGCGTAAAGACGACCGTCAGTCGTGGTAATGAACGGATTGATCTCCACGAGCGACGCGTCAGTGCCCAGAAACGCTTGATAAAGCCGCACCAGAAACTGAACCGCAGAAGTGATCTGGTGCGCGCTTAGCCCCAGCTTGAAAGCCATCTTGCGCGCCTGGAAGGGCTCAAGCCCGATGCCGGGATCAATGTGCTGCTTCAGAATGGCATCCGGATTCTCAGCCGCAACTTGCTCGATATCCATGCCACCGGAAGCCGAGGCCATGAAAACCGGTTTCGCTTCCGCGCGATCAACCAAAATGCCCAGATACAGCTCCTTTTCAATGGGCAGGGTTTCTTCGATAAGCAAGCGGCGGACGGTGCGGCCTTCCGGGCCCGTCTGGTGGGTAATCAATTTCATCCCCAGCATTCTGCCGGCGATTTCTCCCGCTTCGACAACGGACTTTGCGATCTTCACGCCGCCACCCTTGCCACGTCCACCAGCGTGAATCTGTGCCTTGACCACAACGCCAGCCGCTCCCGAATTAAATAGTTCCCTGGCGATGCCCTCGGTTTCCTCGGGCGATGTTGCCATCGCGCCGCGCGGCACAGTTACGCCATATTTTTTTAGAATTGCTTTCCCTTGGTACTCATGAATTTTCATAACGATTTTTGATTCCAATGATTCCAGTTAATGATCGGCAGGAACATGCTTGCGGCTTAGGACTGCGGCAGCAAACCCTTAAGTTTATAGAAGGGCGGCGGATTAGGGCAAACGCGTTGGGTCTCCGTTTTCCTCGCCAAAGAGGATTATCCCTTACAATTTCCGGTGAGATGATCGTCGAAGCTCTCCAGCGGATTGCCGGCTCTGGTCAGTCCCTCTCACGCTCCGAAGCGCGGGAGGTAATGGCATTCGTGCTGGCGGGAAACTGCAGCGACGCGCAGATTGCCGCGCTGCTGACGGCTTTGCGAATGAAAGGAGAGACGGTTGAAGAGATTGTTGGCTTTGCGGAGGCGATACGCGCCGCAGCGACTCCGCTTCCCATTTCGCTGGCTCATATTCGCCCGGGCGAACCGGCGCTCGACTTAAGCGGCACGGGGCGCGACGCCCTGACCGAGCCTGCTTCGAACAGCCTGGTCGATACCAGCGGCACCGGGGGCGACGCCGCGGGAACCTTCAATATCTCAACGGCAACGGCTTTTGTCACCGCAGGAGCGGGCGTTCGCGTCGCCAAGCACGGCAACCGCAGCATCAGCTCAAAATGCGGCTCTGCCGACGTGATGGTCGCCCTAGGCGTCAACATTCAGTTATCTGCCGAACGGGCCGCGCAATGTCTGCACGAAGTGGGCATCTGTTTCTTATACGCGCCCGATCTGCACGTATCGATGAAGCAGGTGCAAAAAGTCCGGCGCGAATTGCGCTTGCGCACCATGTTCAATTTGCTGGGCCCGCTTACCAATCCTGCGAACGCGTCCGGCCAGGTGGTCGGGGTGTATGCGCTGGAGATGGTGGAGAAGCTTGCCGAAGCGCTCAGCATGTTAGGCCTGCATCGCGCGTTGGTGGTGCACGGTCTGGACGGATTAGACGAAATCACCATCACCGGACCAACGCGCGTGGCGGAAGTTCGCGACGGGAGCATTCGATCGTACGAAGTTGTTCCCGAGGAATTCGGCATACGGCCAGGCACCCTCGAAGAGATTTCCGGCGGAGATGCGGCGGAAAACGCGGCCATTGTGCGCGACGTTCTGAGCGGGAGAAAATCTGCACGCCGTGAGGTTGTGCTGCTAAACTCCGCGGCAGCGCTGGTCGCTGCAGGCCGCGTGGATCATCTGGCGGATGGAATTCCTCTGGCGGCACAATCCATCGACTCGGGCGCGGCGGCCGGCAGGTTGGCCAGGCTAATAAGCTTCACAGCATGAGGAAGGATGTAGCGCTGTATGTCGTGCGTGCTTCGAGCGAGCGGCACCTACTTTGATGTAGACGAATTCCTGAAGACTTCCACGCTCGACGTGCTCACGGCCTTTCGCCGTGGCGCGGTGCAATTCCCCACTGCGAGCATCACACGCAAAAGCGAATACTCCGGCATGAGCATCAGCGTCAGCACACGGGAGTTTTCCGATCTGAGAGGTCAGATCGAAGATGCAATTCGGTTTCTTTCAGACAACGAGCCGGAACTGAGACGCCTTCGTGATTGTCCTGGGCTGGAGCGGATGGAGCTGGATTTTCCGATTGAAGAACGCGAAATGGTTTACCAGCGAGATGCGTTCCCTCACCAACTGCTGTCGCTACTAGGAAATCTGCGTATCGCACTGGTCGTTTCCCGCTATCCTGCGGCACCAGTGGCCGAAAATCGCAATCGAACACAATGAACATGGAACATAAAAGAAATAGCTAGTGATCGTTTTGCCATTTTATTTTGCTATTTCGGCGGGATTGATTTTAAAAGTATCGTTCGTGATGTCACTTTCCGGCACGCTGCCGTCGTTGACCACAATTTCTTCGGGCACGTTCAGCGTCTCTACGCGAATCACCACATTGCTTTTTCCCCGAATTAAAAGGCGCTTCGTCACTTCCTCTCCGGCGGACTTGACGATCAACGGCACCTCCGCTCCGGCCGCGCCGAGATTCTCAACCGTGATCGTGACCATGTAGCCCTCTGGCAGCAACTTGCGAGTGAATGCCGAATCGATCTTGAAATCGGGCAGGCCGCGGTCACGATAAACCCAGTCGTCAAAAAACCACTCCAGGTCGCGCTGCGTCTGTGCCTGGATTAGGTGTTGCATGTAGGAAGGTTCTTTATCACTTTCCGGTCGATATGAGGCGATCGCTTTCTTCAGGGCCTTGTCGCCAATCAAGTCGTGCAGCATCCACCACACATACATGGCTTTGGCGCGATTGAGTTGCTCGTCGGCCCCGTTGATCAGCGACTGATTTGCTTCTTTATTTTCGGTCTGTGGCAAATCTTGCCTCTCGGCCTCAGCCGAGGTGAGGGCGGATGAATGCGTGCGCATGTACTCCAACGCGGCCTGGCGCCCCTTCTCTTGCTGGAGATAGAGCACTTGCGCAAAATGCGCCAAGCCCTCATTGATCCACGGACGAGGAGAGGAAATAGCTGCGTGAGTAAGTTGGTGTGCAGCCACCAGACCCCCCAGCTTGGAATCAAGACCGGCGAGTGGCGTCAATAAAAGTGAGCCGCTCTCGAATGGTGCGGCGTCCGGATCGGCAAGGTCGGCGGTCTCGGCCTTTCTTGCCGGCGTTCCAAACCATTCCGTGACGAGCGGCACGACTTTCTCTGCTGCATTGGCATAGCTGGCAGCCGCGGCGTCGTGCTCCCGCAGGAAATGCACCCGGATGTGCGGGCGTTCGATGATCTCGTAATTCGCAATCACGAACGCAGGCACCATCGCGCCGAGCGAGCGGTAGGTGCAGTCGGCGATGAACTCCAGCCCTTGTTCGTGCGCGATCGGGCACGAGGTCGCGTTTACCAGCACTTCCGGCTTTTCGCTGTTATTACCCGTCGATACTGCCAGCTGCAGATGCATCGATGCAGCGTTCTCCCGCGTCTTCCAGCGGCTCAACACCTCGAAGAGGTCCATGCCTTGTGCAAGGCTGGCAGCATCGGTCGCGATCGGGTACCAGGTCACGTATCCCGCGCCACGCACGGCGGTAAACTGTGAACTGATCTGATCCCAATCTGTGCTGCGGGCTGCATCCTCGGGAGTGTTTATGCGCGCGAGTCGGGTCGCATCGAGCGGCACGACGCCTTCATAGGCAACTTCGACATCAATCGTTCCTTTGGGAGCGACAGCATCGGGCAAGCTCACAATCGCTTCAGACAGCGCGCCGGTATGGTCGATATCGGAGTTATACGATTGCGATTCAAATTGCAGCAACTTTCCCTTAGTCCGGATGGACAGCCAGTTCAGCGATGAGGAAATTTGCAAAACAGCAAACTTCTGCGGCGTGCCAGAGTCGTTACGCAACGTAATCTTGCCGCGAACCCCAAGACGCTGCTGAGCGGGGTCGATGCGAACGTTCAGATCGTATTTCGAAACGGCGAAAGCTTCGCGGTCGAGAGAAAAGCAATTTACTGCAGAGCTGCAAAGAACGCAGAGAGAAAAGAAAAGACAGAAGAAGAACTTCATTCCGCGAGCGCCTCGGAAACTTGCTCCCCTGAAGCCCGTCTCTGCCGCACGATCTCATACATCACGACTGCCCCGGCAACCGATACGTTGAGCGAAGGCACTTTGCCGAGCATGGGAATCGAAACCAGAAAATCACATTTTTTCTTGACCAGGTCGTGCAGCCCCTTGCCTTCGGCACCGAGAACCAGGGCGCAATCCATGTTGTAGTCGACGGCGTCATACAGTTGCTTGCTGCGCTCGTCGAGGCCGACGGTCCATATATTCCGGTCTTTCAATTCCTCCACGGTGCGCGCGATATTGGTTACTTTCGCGATCGGCAAGTGCTCGCTGGCTCCCGCAGAAGCTTTTGTAACGGTTCCCGTCACGCCGGCCGCGCGCCGCTCGGGAATGATCACGCCATCTGCGCCTGCAGCGTCGGCGGTGCGCAAGATGGCTCCGAGATTGTGAGGATCCTCCACGCCATCAAGAACGATGATCAACGAATATCTTCCGCGTTTTGCGCCAACCACGTCATCGAGATCACTATATTGTTTCGCAGACGTGACGGCGCACACTCCCTGATGGGCGGCATTGCCGGCCATGCGGTCGAGTTCCATGCGGGTCAGGAAGCGCACCGGCACGCCGAGCCGGCGGCAGTCTTCGATCATGCGTTGCAAGCGCAGATCATGGCGTTCTTTCGCCATGCCGACCCATTGGAAAGCACGCCCACGAGCCTTCAGAGCCTCGGTGACGGCATTGATGCCGTAGATGTAATTCATGAAGTATCAGTGTATCGAATCGCTGCGTTGAAAGGGCGCGGCTTTAGCCGCTCCGTTCCGTAGCGATAAGAATATGGCTTTAGCCTCTGAGGTTTCCCGTCAGCACTTGGAGAATATCCTCCGGCTCCGGCCGTTCTGTGTAGTCTTCACTTGCGGACGTGTAGAGCACCGTGCCCTCGCGATCGATGATGTAAGTCGCTGGAATTGGCAACTCCCAGCTGTTATCGCCATTCACAAACGGCAGATTCACGAAGGTACGCTGATAGAGATTTTTCTGTTCGTCTGGGATGGTGTAAGTCAATCCGAATTGGTGTGCGACGCCGTTGCCGTTATCGGAGAGCAACGGAAAGCGCAACCTGTGTTGATCGTGCATGAAGAACGATTGCTTCACCGTTTGCGGAGAGATTGCGATAAGCGAGGCGCCCGATTCGTTGATCTTTGGAAGAATCAGATTCATGGCTTCCATCTGCGCCACGCAGAACGGGCACCAGCGGCCGCGGATGAAGCAGAGGACGAGGCGGCCTTGTGAGAGGAGATCGGATGACGAAACGTTCTTGCCATCATGATCGGGAAGACAAAATTCCGGAACCGTGGCGCCGATGGCAAGTATGTTCGCTGCAAACTCTTGTCTCTTGAGTTCCGCTACGGTGCGCGAGTTGATCGCTTGCGTTTCCGCGGGAACGTATTTCGTGATCGATTCCTTGCGCTCAGCAAGAATTTCGCGCAACGGGCGAATTTCGGTCGCGGGAGCCGACTCTTCGAGAGAGCGCCATTTCATGGTTGTGGTTCGGTGATACTGATAGGTATCCTTCGACTACGTTGCCGTTCGCTTGCGAGCGGCAACTTCGCTCAGGATGACAATGCCGCGGAAAATCTTGGAGCTATCGTTGACAACTAGTCCCAGGCCCCTGTTTTTCACATTCCCGGCAGCTTCATCCCGGCCATTCTGCGAGCGAAGCTGGGCTTGCCCATCTGTTTGAACATTTTCTTCATCTGTGCGTACTGGCGAAGCAGATTATTCACTTCCTGCACGGTCGTTCCCG
>JASHTD010000231.1 GCA_030040725.1 Candidatus Sulfotelmatobacter sp.
CCGCCCACGATTTCGTCCTGCCGGTAAAGCGGCAAAGCAAAAATATTTACCGGCTTGTCGTTGAGCCGGATGAACGAACTCTCGCCGTGTCCCGCCACCATGGCCTGCATCACATCGTGCGGGGTTGAACTGAGCACCTTCGCGAGCTCGGGAGTAATCGCAATCACTTTCCCCTCGCGATCGCTCACTGCAATTCCCAGAAGGTGCTCGCGGTTCCCGAAGTGGTCGACCGTCCGTTGCAGCGATCGGTCCGAGCCGTTCTCCCAAGATTTCTCAATATTTCCCGCCACGCTTTCACCCAGAACTTCAGCTCGCCGCTCCAGTTCCCGGCGCAGCGCAAGCTTCTCCCGCACGACTTCGTAATAGGAGAAACCCAGCGACACCAGCGTGATGCCGACAATCAGCGACACAATCAGCCGCAAACTCAGAAGGCGCACAAAACCTCCTGCGAAGTTAGATTTCGCTCAGGGGTATTGCAGGCGAAGGCGGCGCATCTGCATCTGTGAGTGGGAAATCGGCGCTCGCGACTCGCGACCTTCCATCGAATTTCGGAGTCGTTTAGGCGCATCATTCTCTGCGTGGCAGCTCTAAAAATTGTAGTCACCGCCGTCCATGTGCAACATACGGAGATCACTGTAGAACCTTCGATGCGATCTCACGGCTTAAAACTTCTCGCAAAAGCACGCGGGCAAAGCACAGCCGTGTTGTTTCGCGCGCAGCCTGCACTCGCCCGCTTCATGAGCCACCGGCTCAGTTTGAAGTGCTGAGCGAGCTGTCTGACAGCGTCATCCCGAACGCCCGCGTGCTCACCAGCGGGCGGAGGGATCTCGCGTGCATAATTCCGAGGAGCGGGAGATGCTGTGCTCCGCTGGTAGATCGGCTCCGCTCAGGATGACGCCTAGTAGTCAAATTGACTCATCTTAGGGCTGAGGCAGTGGGCCAACTTCCCAAGAACGTGCCCGATGGTAGACTGTGCAGTTCAGCATTACGCCTAATGAAGGTATTGATATGTCTGAAACCACTCTCGTACCCGTTGCTCCCACTCCACTGACCACGCTCTCCGATGACGAGATTCTCTTTCGCGACAATATCCGCCAGTTCGCCGACGACAAAATTCGCCCGCTCGTCAAAGAAATGGACGAAAAAGGCGTTTTCGAAAAAGATCTCATCCACGAATTTTTCCAGCTTGGTTTGATGGGCATCGAAATTCCCGAGCAGTTCGGCGGTGGCGGAGCCAAGTTTTTCGAAGCCATTCTCGCCGTTGAAGAGCTCTCTCGCGTCGACGCCTCGGCGGGCGTCATCGTCGACGTGCAAAACACTTTGGTCAACAATGCTCTCTTGCGCTGGGGCAGCCCTGAGCAGAAAAAACGCTACTTGCCGAAAATGGCCGCCGATACCTGCGGCGCCTATGCCTTGAGTGAGGCCGGCTCCGGCTCCGACGCGTTCGCGCTGCAGACTCGCGCCGAGCTCAAAGGTTCTGATTACGTTCTCAACGGCCGCAAGCTTTGGATCACCAACAGCAAAGAAGCCGATCTCTTCGTGCTCTTCGCCACCCTCGATCCCTCCGCCGGATACAAAGGCATCACCGCTTTCATTGTTGAGAAGAAATTCCCCGGCTTCAGTGTCGGCAAGAAAGAAGATAAGCTCGGCATCCGCGCGTCTTCCACCTGCGAACTCATCCTCGAGGATTGCAAAGTTCCCAAAGAAAATGTTCTCGGCGAGCCCGGCAAAGGTTACAAGATCGCCATCGAAACCCTGAACGAAGGCCGCATCGGTATCGGTGCACAGATGATCGGCCTCGCCCGCGGCGCCTGGGAATACGCCGCAAAATACGCGCAGGAGCGCAAGCAGTTCGGCAAAGCCATCGCTGAGTTTCAGGGTATCCAGTTCCAGATCGCGCAAATGGCCACTGAGATCGAAGCTGCCCGACTCATGGTCTACAATGCCGCGCGCATGAAAGATGCCGGCGTGAACTTCGTCAAGGAGGCCGCCATGACCAAGCTCTTCGCCTCGCAGGTGGCCGAGCGCGTCACGTCTCTTGCCATCGAAATCTACGGCGGCTACGGGTTCACCAAGGATTATCCCGTCGAGAAATACTGGCGCGATGCCAAGATCGGCAAGATCTACGAGGGCACCTCGAACATGCAGCTCGCAACCATTGCCAAGCTTCTCCTGGGCGGAAAATAGTCTCCGCCGGCCTTCGTTTGTTGTTCCTGAAGGCCCTAAACCGCCCGTCTGGAGCGGATTTTCCCGGAATTGCAGCAATCCCCGTTGCTCAATATATGCATTCCATTGCACTTCCTCTCCCGCCAACCACGCCAACCGCAGCTCCTTAACCCGCATCTATTCAATGGTTTCCCGCTTCGCCAGGTATTGGCTCACAAGCTGCACGTGCTGTATTCGCCTGCGCTTGTGAGGCATTTTCGGGGTGTATTTTGATGAACTGGCTCGACAGCACGACAGCCGTTTCGGTTCCAGCTCCAGCTCCCAGGAAAAAGCGAAGCCTTCTTCCTTTGCTCACCGTGGTGTTTCTGCTGTCCTACGCCCTGATGACCCTCCTGATCGTGGAACAAGGCGCCGCCATTCAGTCGCAGAGCAATCTCATCAAGGTACTCATTCCTGACAGCCACGAGCTCTGGGCGCTGAAAGGCAAAGCCATTGCCGATCAGCAGGCAGCCAAAACCAAGGCGCAAGCCCACGGCGGGATTCCGGCAACTCAGGTTCCGACAACTCAGGCTCCGTCAGGCAACGCTCAGGCGCAAGCGCCGGCAGCTGCGCAGCCTCATGCGCAAGGCCACGTTGATAAGGCGACGAAGCCGCAGATTCAATTTCCACCGATCCCGGCTTCGGATCTGGATCCGCGACGTACCGTCCGTACGATCTAGCAGGGAAGCAAGTTCAGGTTCTGTTGGGGCAGCTGTGCGAAGTAGGTTCGACAGGAAAACGTAGGTAGCCCGGCGTCCTCGAGACGCTTTTAATAATCCGGCAGGAATGAAGGTTCTGACCCTAGCCTTGTTGTTCAGTTTCTCGGTTGCCCAGCCGCCGCTGCCCGTCCGCCAGCCATCCAGCCAACTCGTAGCCCACACCAAAGGTGGACGCTGGTATCTCGCCGCCACCGGCCACGCCGTTTACTGCTATGGCCCCGTCATGACTCTGCCCCGCGCCAACGGCGAACTGCAGCGCGTCGCCACTTTCTGCCGCGACGGCCAGGCCGTCGTGCCTCTGAAAGACTAGATGGCACAGGGGCACGTCTCCCGTAAGCTCTCTTAGAGTACGGCGTCATTCCGAGCACAGCCGTTTTCTCCAGGCGGAGCGAGGAATCTCACCGGCAAGCGGTGCCGCTCCGGATCGACTCCTCGCACTCTTCATCCTTAGTACACTGATAACCAATGCCGGAACTCCCCGAAGTCGAAACCATTGCTCGCGGCCTTGCCCGCCGCGTCACCGGAGACGTCATCGAATCCGTCTGGCTCGGCAAAAAACCCGAGCCGCTGAAATCTTCTGCGCGCGAAATCGCTGCCGCGGTCGACGGCACCCGCATCGCCGCCGTGCGCCGCATGGGCAAGCACATCGTCTTCGATCTCGAAAGGAACAAGGTGGCGCGGGCGCCCTCGCCCGCGAGAGCCCGGCATTCACAAGCAACTTCAGCTCAATTCATCGTTCACCTCGGCATGACCGGCAGCCTGCAAGTCTCCGAACCCCAGGCCGAAATTTCCAGGCACACGCACGCCATCGCCCGGCTCGCGTCGGGCAGGGAACTGCGCTTCGTCGATCCTCGCCGCTTCGGCCGGCTCAGCGTCGCCCGCCGCGGCGATTTCGATACCGCCGGCATCGAGCCTCTCGAAATCGATCTCGACCGCTTCATCGCGCTCTTCCGCGGCCGCAAGACTCTTATCAAGAGTGCCCTGCTCAACCAGAAACTTCTCCGCGGCGTGGGCAACATCTATGCCGATGAATCTCTGTTCCGCGCTGGCATCCGTCCGCGCCGCCGTGCTTCCACGATTACCCGCGATCAGTTCGCGAAGCTACTCGCCGCAATCAAAGAAGTTCTTCAGGAAGCCATCGCCCTCGGCGGTTCATCGATCTCCGATTACGTCGACGCCATTGGCAACGAAGGCTTCTTCCAATTGCAGCACCGCGTCTATGGCCGCGAAGGCGAGCTGTGTTTGGTCTGCAAGACTCCAGTTAAGCGTATCGTCATCGCCGGCCGCAGCAGTCACTATTGCCCGAAGTGCCAGAAGTGAGCTTGTCGATCGATTAAGACTCCCAGTGCTGTCATCCTGAGCGAAGGGTATGCTTCGCAAACGCGAAGCGTACCCGCAATCGAAGGATCCCTGTAGGCGTGCGCGACGTCTGGCCCCACAAGGCATTCTGGCCACGGCTCCGGAGGTCCACCCACCACTGACTCCAGTTCTGATAATCTTTTTTCCCATGCCCGACTTCTCCATCGCCGTCGATCTCGGCGGCACCAACCTGCGCGTCGCTGCTGTCACACGCGAAGGCCAGCTTCTCGAAAAGGTTTCGATCGAAAGCAAAGTCAGCCTTGGGCCCGATCTCGCCATCGACAAAATGTGCAGCGCAATTCAGCAATTGATTGCGAAATATAGCAACCACAATCTTTGCGGTATCGGTTTGGGCTTGCCGGGAATCATCGACATTGAAAACGGCATCATGCGCAAGGCCGCCAATCTTCCCGGTTGGGAGAATTATCCGGCGCAAGCGCAAATCGAGCGCCGCCTGCGCTCGACCGGAATTCTCAAAAATCATGTACGCGTTGTTGTTGAAAACGATGCGCGCGCCGCCGCGCTCGGCGAGCACTGGATCGGCGCCGGCCGCGGCGTTCGAAATATGGCCATGCTTACCCTGGGTACCGGAATCGGCGGCTGTGTGATCTTCGAGGGAAGGATCTGGCACGGCGCGAACGGGATGGCTGGCGAGTTCGGTCACATCACGGTCGAACCCGATGGCCAGCCATGCGGCTGCGGGAGTCGGGGATGCGCCGAGCGGTACGCCTCCGCCAGCGCAATTAAGCGCATGGTGCAAGAGGCAATCGCGAACGG
>JASHTD010000232.1 GCA_030040725.1 Candidatus Sulfotelmatobacter sp.
GCAGCCAGCGCCTACGTCTACAAGGTTACCCCAGCCGGAGTGGTCAGCGTGTTTGCCGGGTTGGGCTATGGCGGCTACAACGAGGATGGAATTCAGGCTTCGAAGGCCCTGATTGGCGGGGTGACAGGACTCGCCATCGACAGCGCGGGGAATATCTACCTGGCAGACGCGCTGGGTTCGCGCATTCGCAAAGTCAATACATCGGGGGTTATTTCAACGGTTGCCGGAAGCGGCGTGAAATGCGACCACGCGGAAACTTGCGGGGATGGCGGAGCCGCGACCGCAGCACAGCTTAACCTCCCGGAATCGGTTGCGCTCGACAGCGCAGGCAACATTTACATCGCCGATATGACGGACAATCGAATCCGCGTGGTGAATACCGGCACGACATCGATCACGATTGCGGGAGTGACGATCCCAGGGGGATACATCAACACGGTGGCCGGCAACAGCCAGCCGTGCGCGGATGTGCAGGGAACCAAGCCGACCTGCGGCGATGGCGGGCCCGCGACGGCAGCTAATCTCACGATGCCGTACGGCGTCGCCGTGGATACCACTGGCAATATCTACATCGCCGACACGCGCGATCAGGAGATTCGTCTCGTGGCCGCTGGAGGCAGCACTATTACGACCTTCGCGGGCGACGGGGATTCCTGCTTTAACCAGAGTCGCGGTTGCGGAGATGGCGGACCACCGGCCTCGGCGCTGCTATGGTCGCCGAAGGGTGTGTTCACCGATGCGGCCGGCGATGTCTACATAGCCGACACAGACTCGAATCGCATCCGTTACATCGCGAAGAACAGCAACTTGATCACGACATTGGTCGACAGCACTGGAACGTTCGGTTTCTCAGGCGATGGCGGTGCCGCGACCGCTGCGACGATGGATGGTCCGGTGGGAATCTTTGCCGACTCGTCAGGAAATCTGTTGATCGCAGATACCGGCAATCAGCGGATCCGTGCGGTCGCGGCGGGAACTACGCCGACGATCTCGACCTTCGCGGGTGGCAGTTCAGGCGGCGATAATGGTCTGCCAGCGCTGGCTACGCTTGCCGATCCGTACGCGGTGGCTGAGAATGCCGCCGGCGATCTCTTCATCGTCGACAGCGCCAACAATCGAATCCGCGAGGTGATGAGTCCAGGCGCTTCGAATGCATCGATTATCACCGTTGCCGGAACCGGCCAGGCGGGGTATACCGGCGACTGTTCTGCCACGGTCTCGAGTTGCCCCGCAACCGTGGCAACCTTGAACGGGCCGACTGCGATTGCGCTGGATACGGCCGGGAATTTATACATCGTGGATGGCAACAATCTGGTAGTGCGCGCCGTGAACATGGGCGCGACTCCAATTACCCTTGCTGGCATAACAATTCCCGCCGGGGGCATTGCGACCGTATTCGGGAATTACAACCTTTCTTGCACTCCGACCCAGATGTGCGGCGATGGCGGGCCACCAACCGAAGCAATCTTCCAGGGACCGCTATTCGTAACGCTTGACGGTCAGAACAACGTGTACGTGAGCGATTACGAGGGTGGCAAGGTGCGCGAGTGGAACGTGTCGACGAACCTGGTAAGCACCCTCGCCGGCGATGGTGTACAAGGCTATCGAGGCAACGGTGGTCCGGCTAGTGCGGCGAGAATCGACCACCCGGCTGGTTTGGTCGTCGAGAGCAACGGAACGGTTGTGATCGATGATCAATGGGCGGACACCGTGCAGGATGTGACGGGCGGGATCATCAACACATACTGCTTGAATACGCTGGCGAAGTTCGCCGGCGATGGAGGCCCGTGCCCGAACGCTTCGATGTTCAATCCATTGGCGCTGGCAATCGACACGGCGAACGACGTCTACATTTCCGGCGGCAATGACAACGTGGTGCAGCATTGCAGCGCGGCGACGGGAATCTTCAGCACGGTCGCGGGGGTTGCGAGTCGTCCCTATCAGGGAGGGTACTCCGGCGATGGTGGGCCGGCCACCAATGCGCGCATGGCGAACCTGGGCGCGGTTGTGGATCCCAACAACAACCTTTACATCGCGGATGGCGGGAACAATCGAATTCGGTTTGTTCCGCTTGCGCCTGCGATTACGCTGGGGGAAAGTTCACTCGCTCTCGGCCAGTATGCGCTGGGATCAACAGGAAATCCGATTCCGTTGACGTTAACCGGCGCGGGTGGATTAGACGTGAGCGCACCCACCTATACTTTCACGGGCGCAAATGCTGCCGACTTCAGCGTGCAAACCAATGGCTGCTCGACGCCGATTTCGCCGCAGGTTACGTGCACGATCGATCTGGTGCTGACTCCCAGCGCGTTTGGTCCGGAGACAGCCACGCTCAACATCAACGACAACGTCACGGGAAGCCCACAAACGGTGTCGCTGAGCGGTTCGGGTCCGAACTTCTCGATTGCGAATTCGCCGAACACGCTTACGGTTGCCCCAGGGGGCACTGTAACAACCACAACCACCATCACGCCGCAAGCGAAGTTTGCGGAGCCCGTTACCTTAAGCTGTGCCGACTTGCCGGCGGGCACCACTTGCAGCTTCTCGCCCAATCCTCTGCAGCTCTTTGGCGGAAGCGCTCAGTCTTCAACTTTGACGATCCAGACAAACAAGAAGACGCCGGCGGGGACGTATACGATCGAAACCAAGGGAGCGTACGCGAATCTGTCGCATCCTACAGCGATCACGCTCACCGTTCAGTAATCGAAGAAAATTTAGGGCTGGTCCGGCAGGACCAGCCCATTTCTTTGCCAACCAACTGACGCGGCGGTGGCCAATCGATTCTAGTCGACCCGCGTGTTAGCATTTTCCTTCCCAGCGAAGAAATCCGGAGGACCAGCATGAGTTGCAGGACTTGCTTTGTGTGCGTGCTCTTCGCGAGCCTGGCATGGGCCCAGACCAAGCCAACGGAAGGCGCGCAGGACGACGGGCAGCGCGCGGGTAAAACGGGCGCGCCGGCGACGGTTCCAATGGATGCGCCGGTGTTGACGATTAAAGGGTTCTGCCCGGGAAAAAGCGGCGCGCAAGTTGCGGATCCGAAGTCCTGCGTGACGGTGATTACGCGCGCCCAATTCGAGGAGATGGCAGCGGCGGTTCGCCCCAATCTGAGCGCTTCGGTGAAGCAACAGTTGGCCAGCATCTATCCGCGGCTGCTGGTGATGGCGCAAAAATCCGAGGAACTTGGGCTTGACAAGCAGCCGCCGTATGCACAAATGATCGCATTTTCACGCATGCAGATTCTGGCGCAGGGGTTAACCCGCAGGCTGGAACAAATCTCGGACATTTCGGACGGAGAGATTGCAGACTACTACCACAAGCATGGCGAGGATTTCGACGAATACTCGGTTGAGCGGATTTTTGTGCCCTTGCGAAAACAGGAGGCAGTCAGTGAAGGAAAAAGTCAAAGCGAAGCCGACATGCGAAGTGGGCAAGTGGAATTAACGGAATTGGCAGAGAGTCTGCGGAACCGGGCGATCGCCGGAGCAGACTTTATGGATTTGCAAAAAGAGGCGTATGCGGCCGCGGGCGTCACGATCACTTCGTTCAGCACGACGCTGGGAAAGCTGCGGCGATCGGGTTTACAGGCAACATACGCGGCGGTCTTTGAGCTAAAGGTGGGCGAGGTGTCGAACGTTGTCTCCGACGCCGGAGGGCACTATATTTACAGACTCGCCGCGAAGGAACGGATTCCGCTGGAGGCGGCGAAAGGCGAAATGGTACGCACGATTCAAAGCCAACGGGCACAGGCGGAACTAGAAAAGATCAATCACTCCTATAGCGCCGAGACCAACGACGCCTATTTCGGAGTACATTCAGCGAAAGACGGCGATTAACAGACGAGATTCCGGACAGATTAAAGTAACAGCCGGAGGATGTCGTGCAAGCTATTGAAAACATTATAGTATGTTGGGTAGCTCAGGCGACTTTAGGCCATAGAGACTTTTGGCACGAAGGCTTTTGTCCACTTGCAGTAAGTTGCAATCTTCCGTAGGCTACAGCTAATTTCGGTGGGGCGCGAAGCCAAGGATCTGGCGTCGCTTACCTCGATTTCGTGGATCGTATCTCCCCCCAACTTACCTTGTTCAGCGTTACCCGTTCCCTCAGTTGTGAGGACGGTCGAGGAGTCGCATCTTGGGGTGTATCAGCGCTACCGCCCATGCAAATGGCGGAAATGAAACGGTGTTGCAGAACGTCGGACCCTCCGGCGTTAAACCCGTGCCGACAGACGAGATGAGCACCGGCACGATGCAGTGGTATGCGGTGCAGACACGCTCGCGGCACGAGAAGATGGTTGGGCGGCAGTTAGAGAGCCGCGGATTTGCCTCACTGGTACCGCTGACAACTCTGCAGCGACAGTGGAGTGACCGGCGCAAGCTGGTAGAGATGCCCTTGTTTCCGGGATACGTTTTTGTACGGATGGTCTATGGGGCGGACCAGAAGCTGCGGGTGCTCAGCACGGAAGGGATCGTGAACTTTGTGGGCGTCCATGGGCAGGGCGTAGCCATTCCCGACCGGCAAATCGATGACCTGCAGACGTTACTTCGGGCGAAAGTGCAGATCGAAAGCTATCCGTTTCTCAAGCTCGGCCAGAAAGTACGGATTCGCAGCGGGTCGCTGAATGGAACGGAAGGGATTTTGGTGGGACAGGAGAGCGACCGGCTGCTGGTGATCTCAGTGGAATTGATTCAACGGTCGGTATCGATCCGGTTGCAAGGGTACGAAGTGGAACCGGTTTGGTAGAAGCAATTCATCCAGGCAAGCGCTAGATCAGTCCGTTTTGAACAATCAGGGGGAAAGATTTCTTGCGACAGAGGCGCGAGGTGGGTTATGAGTGACGAACAACTAAAGAAGGGTGAAACGCAAGCTATAACCGCGGCGAATTCGCCGGCATCAGGTGGCGACGGAAAACCAGGCAACGGCGGAGGTTCGTGGTCGCCACTGCGTTCGTTGCGCGCGGAGACGGAAATTCAGGCTATCAGCCGGGCGCTCGAAGAGTCGGGATGGAATCGCAAGCATGCGGCGAAACTGTTGAGCATTAGCTACCGCGGATTGCTCTACAAGATTCGCCAGTACAACATCGTTCCCGCTACAAGAAACGACCTGGCGTCGGCGCCACACCCGGAAGTCTGAGCATGCCGGTTGTTCTGTTTTTATGGCTATTACGCCGGTTCGACTCGAGGCGGGTGCCGAAGATTGTAAGATGATGGCTTCGTCCTAGTACCAGGGAGAGAGCAAGTCTATGAGCCGTAATTTCGAACTACTGCAAAGGATCGGACGCGAGCAAGCCTTATACGCCAATGAACCGGTGGCAGCGGCTGAGCTGTCGCCGGAAACTGAGCTGGTGCCGGGACAGCCGGTGGCGTTCGCCGAGCCGCAACCGTCTTCGCTGGTGATGGCGGACGCAGAAGTGGAAGAGATCACCAAGCTTGTGCAGCGACTGTTCATCGTACCGGGCAATGACTCGCCGCGCAGCGTGGTTTTTACCGCTCCGGAACGTGGCACAGGATGCAGTTGGGTCTGTGCCCGTGTGGCGGAAATCCTGGCGCGGCAGGTTGCCGGCTCGGTTTGCGCGGTAGATGCGAACTTGCGAAATCCGGGATTGCATGCGCAGTTTGGGGTGAGTAATGAACAAGGCCTTGCAGATGCGTTGACGAAAGCGGAGTCTGTACGGAGTTTTACACGCAACCTGTCGCGCTCGAATCTGTGGCTGTTGAGCAGCGGATCGAGCTCGGAAGGTGCTCAGAATCTTTTAACCAGCGACCGCATGCGACTTCGTTTTTCAGAGCTGCGCGCAGAGTTCGACTACGTTCTGGTCGATGCGGCCTCGATGAGCGAGACCAATGACGCGGTTCTTCTGGGATCCGGATGTGAGGGCGTGGTGCTGGTGCTCAAGGCCAACAGTTCGCGGCGCGAGAGTGCGAAGACGGCAATGCATGACCTGGAAACGGCTAAGGCCCGGGTATTGGGGGCCGTGCTGAATCAGCGCACATTTCCGATTCCCGATTCGATTTATAAGAAGCTGTAGCCGGCGGAAATCGCCATCGTCCAAGAGAAGATAAGCATGTTTGAAAACCTACGCGCGGATTTCGAAGCGGCTACCGGACACCGCACCATGGAAAAGGGGCTGCTGCGTGTCCTGATGCGGGTGGAGACGCCGGCGATTGTGTGTTACCGCTTTTCGCATTGGGTGTTGAAATTGAAGGTGCCGGTTGTGCGTCCGCTGCTGATGATTCCGGCTCTGATATGGCAGCGCTTCAACCAGATGTTTTTCGGAATCTTTATTTCGCCGGACGCGGAAATCGGCCCTGGGATGGTGATTCATACTCCGTACGGCGTGTTTATTCCGCCGGTCAAAATCGGCTCGAATTGCACGTTTACGACGGGAACGCTGATCAACTCAGGATGCAAGAGCGTTGGCGACAACGTCTATTTCGGTGCGGGCTGCAAGATCATCGGCGACGTGAAAATCGGGAACAACGTGGTGATCGTGGCCAACAGCGTGGTACTCACGGACGTGCCCGACAACATCACGATTATGGGCGTGCCGGCGCGAATCAGGCTGCCCGGCGGCCGGCCGAAAAAGTTCCCCTGGCGCGCTCTTGACCGGAAGGATGGAGATCAGAAGCCGGGAGCGGGAAATGGTTCCGGAAAGAATGGCGGCGCTCCCGCTGCGATAGCTGAGAAGAAGGCGAGCGAGCAACAGAACCGGGTGTAAAGGGAGAGAGAAAGAGCGTGGATTTTTCCTGGAGTGAAGAGCAAGCGGCGTTTCGGAAGGAGGTAATTCGATTCGCCAAACAGGAACTGAACGACGATCTCACGCGCCGCGATGAAGAAGAGGAGTTCCCGCGAGAGTTTTGGAACAAGTGCGCACAGTTCGGCATTCAGGGGCTGCCGGTTCCGCAGGAATATGGCGGCGGCGGGGCGGACACGCTGACCACGGCCTGCGCGCTGGAAGCGCTTGGCTACGGCTGCAAAGACAACGGTTTTCTGTTCTCGCTGAACGCGCACATGTGGACCAGCGAACTGCCGCTGATGGCGTTCGGAACGGAAGAACAAAAACGGCGTTACTTGCCGAAGCTGGCGAGCGGCGAATGGATCGGGCTGCATTGCATGACCGAGCCGATGTCGGGATCGGACGCGTACAGCCTGAAAGCTCGCGCCGAGCGCAAGGGGAACTGTTACGTCATCAACGGATCGAAGACGTTCATTACGAACACGACACATGGAGATTTGTTCATTGTGTTCGCGAATGTGGATCCGTCGAAGGGTGCGAACGGGGTTACCGGGTTCCTGGTAGAGAAGGGAGCGCCAGGACTGGTGCTGGGGAAGAAGTTGCACAAAATGGGTCTGCGAACCTCGCCCATGTCGGAAGTGGCGCTAGTGGATTGCGAGGTTCCGGCAGAGAACGTTTTAGGCAAAGAGGGCAGCGGGCAGGCGATTTTTACACACTCGATGGAGTGGGAACGAACCTGCATTCTGGCAAGCCATTTGGGAATGATGCAGCGGCTGATTGAAACCTGCGTGAAGTATGCGCGCGAGCGCCAGCAGTTCGGGCAGCCGATCGGAAAGTATTCCGCGATCGCCAACATGGTGGCCGATATGGAAGTGCGGCTCGAGACTGGGAGATTGTTGCTCTACAAGGCGGCGTGGCTGAAAAGCCAGGGCCGGCATGCGCTGAAAGAGGCGGCAATGGCAAAGCTGTTTATCAGTGAAGCGACGGTGCAGACGTGCCTCGATGCTATCCAGATTCATGGCGGCTACGGTTATATGCGGGAATACGAGATGGAGCGGGACTTACGGGATTCAGTTTCCGGGAAGATTTATTCGGGAACGTCGGAAATTCAAAGGGTGATTATCGCGGGTTTTCAGGGACTTTGATTACGCTCCGCGGTGATTAGGAGCGGATAGAACGGACCAAGGGCGATGGCTTACATTCTGCAACAGCTTTTGCAAAAGAGCGCGGCGCAGTATCCGGAGAAACTGGCGGTGTGGGCGCGCGGGCGCAGTATTACATACCGGGAACTGGAGCAACGCTCGAACCAGCTAGCGCACCTTCTGCGCGAGCGCGGCCTGCGCAAGGGCGATCGGGTTGGAATTTATTTTCCGAAATGCGTGGAGTCTGTTATCGCCATGCTCGGCATCGTCAAGGCCGGTGGAGTTTACGTTCCACTCGATCCGCAGGCGCCAGCGGATCGAATCTGCTACATCATTGCAAATTGCGGTATCCGCATATTGATTACGCGCGAGGACAAGCGGCGGGGACTGGATCATGCGACATTGGAGGCTCTCTCGTTGAGCTTGTTGATCGATGCAGCGGCGCAGTCATCGAATGGCTCCGAATCGCTGCCGTGGACGATTTTGGATGAGTATCCGTCAGATCAGGCTCCGAAGGTTGTGCTCACCGAAACCGATCTGGCGTACATCCTGTATACGTCGGGTTCGACCGGGCGACCCAAGGGAGTGATGCTCACGCACCAGAATGCGCTCACCTTTATTGAGTGGTGCGCCGAAATCTTCAAAATTACCAGCGAAGACCGGCTCTCTAATCACGCGCCCCTGCACTTCGATCTTTCCGTATTTGATGTTTACAACACGCTCGAAGCCGGAGCATCGCTGTACATGGTGACGGAAGACCTGGCGCTGTTTCCCGGTAAGCTGAACGAATTCATCGAAAGCAAAGGGATTACGATCTGGTACTCGGTGCCCTCGGCGTTGACTCTGCTGCTTCTACATTCCGAGTTGAACGCGGAAAAGCTGAAGCAACTGCGAATCATTCTGTTCGCGGGCGAGGTTTTCCCGATGAAATACCTTCAGCAGTTGGCCGAATTGCTGCCGCATCTGGATCTATTCAATCTCTACGGTCCGACCGAAACCAACGTTTGCACGTATTACAAGGTAGAGCGCGAGCGCCTGGCCAGCATGGACAAGCTGCCGATCGGGATCGCATGCGAGAACACCGAAGTGTTCGCGGTGAACGATAAGAACGAAGTGATTACGCGGCCGGGAGAAACCGGAGAGCTTTATGTCCGGGGACCGTCCGTCACCTATGGGTATTGGGCCGATTCCGAGAAAACCAAGCGGATGGTGCTACCCAATACCTTCCAGCCGAACTTCGAAGAGAAGATGTACCGCACCGGCGATCTGGTGCAATTGGCGGAAGACGGAAATTACTACTTTCTGGGGCGACGCGACAGCATGATCAAGAGCCGCGGCTACAGAATTGAATTGGGAGAGATCGAAAGCGCTTTGCTGAGCCATGCGGCGGTAAAAGAAGCTGTTGCAGTTGCGGTTCCGGATGACATTGTGGGGAACCGCATTCGCGCAGTGGTTGCTTTTCACGACGGTGAAGGGCTGACCGCGGCGGAACTGCAGCAATACTGCGGCGCCCGGATTCCGCGTTACATGATTCCGGAAGCGATCGAGTTTCGTCCGCAGTTGCCCAAGACCTCGACCGGAAAAGTGGATCGTGTGCAATTGGCGCAGGAAGCGGCTGCGTCGACCGCGCTGGTAGCTTCTTAAGAGTTTTGTCGAAGATTTGGTTGTTCAGATCAAACGATGGTTTCAGGAGGAAGGTTTTCAATGTCGGTTACCAATCAAACACCCGCGACTCAGTCCACTCTCAAGGAACAGATCCGCGAGTTTATTCAAGTGCAATTAGCCGAGCCCAAGGGCATCGCGTCGTTCACGGATGACGAGTCCCTGATGGAGACGGGAGTGATCGATTCCCTGGGGATTTTTCGCCTGGTCTCGTTTCTCGAAGAGGATTTGAAGGTGCGAGTGAGCGACGAGGAAATCAATGCGGAAACTCTGAAGAGCGTGAACGCAATTGAGGAACTGGTGATTCGAAAGAAGAAGTAATGGGAATGTCGTGCCCACGGGCTGCCGAAAGAGAAGTCCCGGGATTTCGGCAATTCGTAGCCGCTCGGCCTGGGAATTAATTAGCAGCGTCTGTTTCTCCCCTGACTGACGCGAGACCAGGCTCCGCCGATGTTGGCGTAGCCGAAAGGACTCACGTGAAACCTGAAACCGAACTGATCGAAGACCAGAGCAAGACGCCGATGCGGGGCGAGCGTCCCGCCACGGTTCTTCAATTGGTCGAAGAGCGGTCGCAAGCCGCGCCTGATGCGGTGGCGGTGATTGGCCCGAATGGGACAGGGCGGCTGACCTACCGGGAACTGAATCGCCAGGCCAATGGACTGGCTCGTCATCTGCGCAAGGTCGGCGTGAAGGCGGATTGCGTCGTTGGTGTGTACACAGAACGGACTCAGGGGGCGGTGATTGCGGCGCTGGCAATTCTTAAAGCAGGGGGAGCGTATTTACCGCTTGATCCGGCGCTGCCGGAGCAAAGACTGTCATACATGCTGGAGGATGCCCGGGTCACGGCGGTGGTGTCGAGTTCGGCATTGCGCTCGCGCTTACCGCGAGGATCCTGGGAGATTGTAAGTTTAGACGACCTGAACTCCGATGAGGCCGCCAAGGCGGACGTGGATGGGCAAACTGCGGCGGACGTTTCACCGGAGCATCTTGCCTATGTCATCTACACTTCGGGTTCGAAAGGCCAGCCGAAAGGTGTAGAGGTTACGCATGCAAATTT
>JASHTD010000345.1 GCA_030040725.1 Candidatus Sulfotelmatobacter sp.
TCCGAAGTAGACTACGCGATGTTGCAGAAAATCTACGGCGCACCATCCGATGAAGATCAGCGCCGTTACTCACCCGCACGATGCATCGGCTGCGAAATGAAAACGGTCAGCGGCGATCCTGACCCGAAGCATGTTTCAACGTCATACGTCGAACGTCACAACCTCACGATGCGAATGAGCATGAGGCGCTTTACGAGACTGACCAATGCTTTCAGCAAGAAAATTCAAAACCATGCAGCAATGGTTGCGATCCACGCCGTTCATTACAACTTCGCTCGAATCCACAAAAGTCTAAGGGTCACGCCTGGTATGGCTGCAAACCTAAGCGACCACGTTTGGAGTCTAGAGGAAATCGTGAGAGTGGCAGACGGTTACCTTCCGAAACCGGGTAAGCGTGGCCATTACAAAAAATCCGCCTCAAGTCGTTAAGAAATAAACCAATTAGCTTTCTCATCACAAAATCTATTGATTTTGTCGATATTTTCGTATATAAGCCGATTGCTTTATTCTCTAGGACTTTAGTACCATTTACGTTTCCACGCATCACTAGGACAATCAATGGCATCTATGACAATAGCCATGGACACCGACGAAGATCATCGTTTAGAACTTCTTCGTTCTGCGCCCGCTGACTCTTGGATTGCTCTATCAGAGGATGAGACGGCTATTATTGCGTCTGGCGCAACGTATGACGAGGCCGTTGCGAAAAGCGAGCTCGCGGGCGTATCAGACCCTCTATTGATCAAGACGCCAAAGGTCTGGATGCCCATTTCAGTGTGAGCTTAAAATTTCCTTACAAGAAATATCCGAACACGGACGGCGGCGGATTTTTCTATGCCGCCGCAGTTCCCGTCAACATAGCACGGCCTGAGAAAAACTCACCCAGATCAAAGCGCATAGAGGCCATCGTCGATTCTGGGGCCACAGTGTGTCAATTCCACGCTGGACTTGGCCGTGCAATAGGATTGGAAATAGAAAAGGGCCAAGTCAAAGATACTTTGGGCATCGGAGGCCCAACGAAAATGTATATGCACGAAATCACCCTGTATATTCCGGGTGGCCCTATACAGGTAAGGGCTGGTTTTTCAGACAGCCTCCCAGTCGTCGGAATTCTAGGCATGCATGGCTTCTTCGATCATTTCACGGTCACCTTTGATCCAATGGCTCTCCGCTGTGAAATTGAACGCATCTATCAGGCATAACTCTTAAATTTCAAACTGAGGCACTACCGGCAAGCCGCAGGGATTGACGCAGGCGAGTTGGCCATCAGCCGAACCGAGCCCTCGCCCGCGTCTGTACGCACGTCGATGCAAACTATTGTTTCTGGTCGCTCGGGTTTTGCGGCGCATCCGGCTTCTTTTCTGTGTCAGCCGGCTTCTGCGCGGGATTCTCTCCCGGCTTCTCTGGTTGCTTGATGCTTACCAGTTCGACTTCAAAGATCAGCGTAGAATCAGGCCCAATTTCCGGTCCGGCACCACGATTGCCGTAGGCTAGGTCCGACGGAATGAACAGCTGCCACTTCGAGCCGACGGGCATGAGTTGCAGCGCCTCCGTCCATCCTTTGATCACTCCGCTCACGGGAAATGTGGCCGGGCCCCCGTGCTTGGCTGAGCTGTCGAATTCCTTACCGTCGATCAGCGTGCCCCGGTAATTGCATTCGACCGTATCGCTCGCCGTGGGCTTCGGCCCGCTGCCCTCGGTCAAAACCTTGTACTCCAGTCCGCTGGGTAGGGTAACGACACCGTCCTTACTTTTGTTGGCAGCCAGGAAGTCTTCGCCCTGCTTCTTATTTTCGGTCGCTTCCGCCTGCATCTTCTCCTGTTGCTTCTGGCGCACTTCGTTCTGCACCTGCATCAGCGCAGTCTGCGCCTGCTCCTCGGTAAGTAGCGTCTTGCCGCCGGCCAGGGAGTCTTTTAGGCCGCGCTCCAGGATTGCTGGGTCGACCGAAACATCCTGCTTCTTGAAATTAGCGCCCATCCTCATGCCGAGAGCGTAGCTGAACTTTTCTTTATCTGTTTTGAGGGTGAGCGGCGCCGTGTGCCTGGCCGCCGTCGCGGGCTTCGTTGCCGTAGAAGCATGCGATGTGCCGCTCGACGAGGGCGAAGGGGTTTGAGTTGCTGGGGCGGAGCTTTGCTGCGCCAGAATAGTTCCCGGCAGCAATAGTCCAGCCGCAAATAGGGTGATGGCCGTGGTCAGAGTTTTGCGCATTTGAATATTGTCACATTGCGCGCCAAACTCCGCAAACCGCGACCACCGGGAGAGAACAAACTTCGGTTCACGCCAGATGTTCGCAATACCGTGCCACAAGTTTAGATGTGTAGGAGCGGGCTCCGATTGCACGGTTTAGCTGAATAGATAAAACTTTACAGAGTGCAACGGCGCCAAACGCTATCATCGCATCACGGGCAGGGCGCGAGTTCCAACTTCTAGCGATTGTGGGCGCGAGTTGAGCATGCAACGGAGCAGTGTCGGGGTGGTAAGGGCGCTCGCCTGTTTTGCGGTCTTGTGCCTCTTCGCGTTGGCTCCGGATCCCATTGAAGGACAGACGCCGCAGTCCCAAGCTGCAGGCGGAACGATTCATGGCGTTGTGAAGTCTGGCAACTTGGCGATCCCCGGGGCAACGGTGACGATTACGGCAGGTGGCGCTTCGTCGGCGGGAACCATCAAGACCTGGACGGATGTTGATGGCAGTTATTCGGCTGCCGTGCCGGCGTACGGCACGTACACGGTTCGATTAGAGATGGCGGCGTTCGCTAATGCAAAGAAAGAAGTCACCATCGATGCGGCGCATTCAAACGAGCAGGCCAATTTTGAGTTAGTCCTGCTGTCGCGTACGCAGCAGGCGAGCCCTGAGCCGCGAAAGCCGTCCGCTTCGGATTCAGGACAGCGCGGATTTCAAAACCTGCAGGGATTGCAGAATATGACCAGCCAGGATTCGGGAGCGAACTCGATGGCCGATATTGTGCCTTCGGGGATGCCGGTTCCTGGGATCGATCCGAACAGCGCAACAGAGTCGATTGCCGTTTCTGGAAATACGTCGAATCCGTTTAACTCGATTAGCGGGCCGGAATTGGAAGAGCGCATCAATGAGGCGCGAGAACAAGGCGGGGGCTTCGGAGCGCCGGGAGGATTGGGTGGACCGGGTGGCGGCGGACCTAGCGGAGGCGGTTTTCGCGGAGCGGGAGGGGGCGGCCGCGGCGGAGGCATGATCATTGGGCGGCGCGGCTTTGACATTAACCATCCCCACGGTTCGATTTATTACGGCGTGGGCGACTCGGCGCTGAACGGCGCGCCTTATGCTCTGACAGGCGAACCGCCGTTGAATCCCGGCTATTTGCAGAACAGCTTTGGAGGCTCGATTGGAGGGCCGCTGAACATTCCGAAGATTTATCAGGGCGGAGCGAAAACTTTTTTCTTCGTTAATTTCAACGGCAAGTATGGAGAAAATCCTTACGAGCAGTTTTCCACCGTTCCGACCTTACTCGAGCGGCAAGGGAATTTCTCGCAGACAACTTACACCTCGGGTGCGGAAACCGGGCAAACAGCGCTAATTTACGACCCCGCAACGAACATGCCGTTCCCGAACGATACGATTCCGAAAATCACTCCAATCGCGGCGGGCTTGCTAGCTTATATTCCGGCACCGAACCTACCGGGCAACTACCAGAATTTTCGTTTTGTGACGACGGCGACGAGTAACAGCGACGATTTGAATGCGCGGGTAAATCACAACTTCGGTGCGGCGCCGATGTTCGGACGAGGCCGCCGGCGAAATGCGCCGCGCAACAATCTGACGTTCGGGTTTCACTACCATCAATCCAACTCGACGATCACCAATCCGTTTCCGAGCGTGGGCGGCAGCACGAGTGTGCGCAGTTTCGATGTGCCCATTGGCTACGTCCGCAGCATCGGGAAGCTGACGAACAGCCTGCGGTTCGATTTCAATCGCAGCCGAACGCGAGCGCAGAACCTATATGCCTTCAACGACGACATCGCGGGTGATCTGGGAATTACAGGGATCTCCGCCAATCCGTTCGATTGGGGCTTGCCGAATCTGACATTCACCGACTTTGCCAGCCTGCAGGATACGAATCCGCAACTGCTGCGCGACCAGACTTATACCATTTCCGATTATGTGGTCTGGAGTCATGGCAAACACTTCTGGCGTTGGGGCGGCGATTTCCGCCGCGTGCAGCTTAATACCGAAACCGACAGCAATGCGCGTGGCTCGTTCATCTTCACGGGGTTGAACACGTCGGAGATCGTCGGCGGAAACTCAGTACCGGGCACGGGATACGATTTTGCCGACTTCCTGCTCGGGTTGCCGCAGCAAACTTCGCTGCAGTACGGGTATAACAATTACCACTTCGACGGGAATTACTGGGACTTATATGTGCAGGATGAGTGGAAGGTGCGCGGCAATCTCACCTTGAATCTCGGAGTTCGTTACGAATATGTGTCGCCGTTCAGGGAGGAAAACAATCGCATCTCGAACCTCGATCTCTCGCCCGGAGTGCTGAATCCGCCGTTGGGCGTGCCAGCCGTAGCTCTGGTTTTGCCGGGGCAGGTCTCGCCATACAATGGCCCATTGCCGGCCAGCCTGATGCATCCCGACCGGAACAATTTTGCGCCGCGGGTCGGTTTTGCGTGGAAACCGCTTTCGAAGACGGTGGTGCGCGGAGGATACGGAATCGATTACAACACGGGGGCTTATCAGACCATCGTGCAGCAGCTGGCATTTCAGCCACCGTTTTCTCTGGCGGAAACGAATATTCAAACTGTGCCGGGAGAACTGACACTGGAAAACGGTTTTCCGACGCCGGCGCCGAATGGCATTACGAACAATTATGCAGTCAATCCCAATTACCGGCTGGGATACGTGCAGATTCGCAATCTCGACATTCAGCAGCAGATTCGGCCGACGTTGCTGCTCAACTTGGATTACACAGGCACGAAGGGAACCGATCTCGACATTCTGGAAGATCCCAACCGCACTGCGACCGGCATTCGCATTAATAATGTGCAGGCGTTCACCTTTGAGAATTCGCTGGCTGATTCGGAGGCGAATGCCGGATCGGTGCGTTTTCGAAAACGTTTGTCGCAAGGCTTCGCGATTGGCGGCCTCTATACATTTTCAAAATCGTTGGACGATGCATCTTCGATTGGAGCGGGAGCAACGTCGGCGGCGAGTTCGCGCGGCCTGGGCGCAGGAGGCACGGGAGCGATGGGCGGCGGAGGCGGAAGCAGCAGTTCATTAACGGCAACCGGCGCGTCGAATCTGGCGCAGAATCCATTTGATCTTTCGGCCGAGCGCGGACTTTCGAGTTTCAATCAGACACACAGATTTACGGTCGATTATCTATGGGAGCTGCCGTTTGGGAATGACAAACGCTGGCTAACTGGAAATAGTCCGCTGCGTGCGATATTCGGCGATTGGCAATGGAGCGGAGATTGGACAATCGCGTCGGGGCTGCCTTTCGCTCCGCGAATTCTGGGAGATTTTGCCGATGTGAATCGAGGAACGAATGGCACCCTGCGCCCCAATTTGGTTCCGGGAGAAGCGGTGAGCATTTCAAATCCCTCGATCGCGCGATGGTTTAACACGGCAGCATTTGTCGCGCCGCCAACGGGGCAATACGGCGATGCCCGGCGTAACAGCATTATCGGGCCGCCGACCAAAGAGTTTGATATGGCGTTCACGAAAGTGATTTCGCTGAAAGAATCGCGGATGCTGGAGCTACGAGCACAGGCTACAAATATTTTCAATATGCCGAATTATTCGACGATCGACACGTCGCTGACTTCGCCGACTTTTGGGCGGGTGACGGGAGTCAGCGCGATGCGGCAGTTTACGATGACAGCCAGGTTTCGGTTTTAGCGGGGATCATGACGTTTTCCATTCGATTTCGGCTGGCGCGAAGAGCTATGGCAGCGCTGCTGGTGTGCGTGCTGGCCAGTTCTTCGCTGCTGTCGCAGGATCAGGCCGAGTACACGTTTCGCGTGGAGAGCGAAATGGTGCTGGCGAATGTGACGGTGCGGGACAAAAACGGAAATTTCGTTCGTAACCTGAAGCCGGAAGACTTCACCGTCCTCGAAGACAACAAGCCGCAAAAGATCATTTCATTCGATCTGGAAAGCGTAGACGAAGTGGCGATGCAAAATGTGCCGCAGGCAAATACACTTTCACCTCAGATTCCGCCGAGTCAGTCTTCACAGGCGCAGCAGCAAGTGACCACACGAGCACCGAGCGCTTCGGACAAGTTTGCCGATCAATTCAAAGATCGCCGGTTGATCATTCTGTTCTTCGACCTTTCTGCCATGGAGCCGGATGAGATCGATCGCGCGGTCACGTCAGCGGAGCATTATGTCGATACGCAAATGTCGCCCCCGGATCTGGTGGGGATCGTTTCACTCGGCAGCGCGCTGCTCGTGAATCAGGACTTCACCTCCGATCACGGTTTGCTCAAAAAGCAGTTGCAGGCATTCGCGGAAGGGAGCGGGCAGGGTTACGAAGAAGGCACGACGGGCACAACCGAAGGCACGCCGGATACCGGACAGCCATTTACGGCCGACGACACGGAGTACAACATTTTCAATACCGATCGCAGACTGGAAGCGTTGCGATCAGTGGCTGAGAAGCTCTCTCATTTGCAGCAGAAGAAATCGCTGATTTACTTCTCCAGCGGAATGGATCGCACTGGTATTGAAAACCAGTCGGAACTGCGCGCCGCAACCAACGCGGCCGTGCGGTCGAATACGGCGATTTACACCATGGACTTGCGAGGACTGCAGGCGCTGGTTCCCGGAGGAGAAGCGCAGAACGCCAGCCTGCGCGGTACGTCTGCGTACTCAGGGCAGTCGATGATCAATGCACTCAACTCGAACTTTACCACACAGGAAACTCTCGTTACTCTGGCGAGCGATACCGGCGGAAAGGCTTTCCTCGATTCCAACGATTTCACACAGATATTCAAAGGCGTGCAGCAGGATAGCTCGCAATACTATCTTCTCGGCTATCGCAGCACGAATACGGCTAAAGATGGACGTTACCGGCGAATCAGTGTGCAGGTGAAGCTGCCGGGCGTGAAGGTCGATTACCGCCGAGGCTACTATGCCGCCGCAGATTACAAGCATTCCACGAAGGAAGATAAAGAACTGCAGCTCGAAGAAGAGCTGGCTTCCGAGCTGCCCACGACCGATTTGCCGCTCTATTTGAGCGCGGCATATTTCCGGCTGGAGCCGATGAAGTTTTATGTTCCGATTTCGCTGGTGGTGCCGGGTTCGCAAATTCCGTTTACGCGCAGCAGTGATCGAGATAAGGCGACACTCGACATTATCGGCATGGTGATGGACAGCGAACATCATCCGGTTACGAGGATTCGCGACACAGTCAAACTGGCAGTGAACTCCTCGTCGGAAGTGCAGAAAAAGAATGTGCAGTACGACACTGGGGTGAGCCTTCCGCCGGGGAGATATCACCTGAAGTTTGTGGTTCGCGAAAACGAGACCGGCCGCATGGGATCGTTCGAAACTGATTTTGTTATTCCTGACCTGAAGTCTCAGCCGCTCAGGATGAGTTCGGTTGTGTTGGCGAGCCAGATGCAACCCGCAAAAACAGGTCCCACGGGAAATCCTCTGATTCGCGATGGCGAGGAAATCGTTCCGAATGTGACTCACGTTTTCTCGGCAGGGCAGGACCTGCGACTCTATTACGAAGTTTACGATCCGGCGCATGCGAATGTGACGGGAAGTGCCGAGGAAACTGCGAATAAAAACGGCATCCGCCTGCTGAGCAGCGTCGCGTTTTTCCGCGGCAAAGCCAAGGTATTTGAGAGTTCGCAAGTTGAACTTACCAGCTTGAACGAGCGCGACCGTAAGGCGGGAGTCTTTCAGCTCGATCTGCCGCTGAGTTCTCTCAAACCCGGTTTCTATACCTGCCAGGTGAATGTGATTGATGATGCGGCGGGGCAGTTTCTTTTTCCTCGCCAGGCGCTGCTGATTCGGCCACAGAAGACCGGAACGCCCTGACTAGGGGAAATCAAGCCCGCGTACTTTTGTCCTACGAGAACTGCTCATTTATCCTGAAAGCTAGGTGATGCACGATGAGCCCTAAGGCCTGCGTGATCGGTGCTGGACCGAATGGATTGGCAGCGGCGATCGTATTGGCTCAGGCCGGTCTGCGGGTGGACGTGTTAGAAGCGGAAGCGATCCCGGGCGGCGCGGTGCGCACTCTGGGATTGACTCTTCCCGGCTTTCGCCATGACTTTGGATCGGCTGTTTATCCTTTGGCAGCGGGTTCGCCTTTCTTTTCGTCGCTGCCGTTGGGCGATTATGGGCTCGAATGGATTCACTCGCCTGCCGTCGTAGCACACCCTCTCGACGACGGGACCGCGGTGGTTTTAGAGCGGGATCTCAGCCTTGCCAAATCGTCATTGGGTCAGGATGGCGCAGCGTGGAGCGACCTGATGCAGCCGTTCGTGGAATACTGGAACGAATTTGTAGCCGAGGCGATGCATCCGCTGCCATTTTTTCCGCGACATCCGTGGCTGATGGCGCGCTTTGGAGTGCTCGCGGTGCAGCCCGCCAGTATGCTTGTCCGACGGTTTCAAAATGAGCGCACGCGTGCGCTTTTCGCGGGATTTGCCGCGCATTCATTTCTCAGCCTTGGCGAGGCGTTGAGCGGCGCGTTTGGAATGCTGATGGGAATATCGGCGCATGCGGTGGGATGGCCGATCGCGCGCGGCGGCGCTCAGTCGCTGACGAATGCGCTGTGCGGCGTGCTCTCGAATCTGGGCGGAAAAGTTGTCGCGTCCTCACCGGTACGGAGTCTGGAAGGATTGAGTGAGTATGACTTGTTTCTGTGCGATGTTTCGCCGCAAAATCTGATCGAGATTATGGGGGGGGAATTATCCCGGGGATACAAGTTGCGGCTATCGAGTTTTCGCCACGGGCCAGGGGTTTTCAAAGTGGATTACGCACTGAATTCGCCGGCTCCATGGAAAGCAACGGAATGCGCACAAGCCGCGACGGTGCACGTGGGCGGGAGTTCCGGGGAGATCGCAAAATCGGAAGCTGCGGTACGGAATGGAGAGGTTGCCGATCGTCCATTCGTTTTGGTCGCACAGCCGAGCCTCTTCGATGACACGCGCGCTCCTGCGGGCAAGCACACACTGTGGGCCTATTGCCACGTTCCGTACGGATCAACAGTAAATATGATTGAGAGAATCGAAGCCCAGATCGAGCGTTTCGCGCCTGGATTTCGCGATTGCGTGCTAGCCCGGAATGTTCTGTTTCCTGCCGATCTTGAGCGCATGGACGCGAACCTGGCTGGCGGTGATGTCTCGGCGGGGATACTTGATGCCCGGCAAATTCTTTTTCGGCCGACTTCCCGGCAATACGCAACCTCAGCGCGCAACATTTATCTCTGCTCCGCCTCTACGCCGCCGGGAGCGGGGGTGCACGGCATGTGCGGATATCATGCGGCGAGAATGGCTTTGTCGCGATTGGACCGCCGAAGTTAGAAAAAAGCAGTTTCACGCAATTTGAAATCTCTCAGTCGCGCGGCCCGACTGTCGGCATTTCAATCGCCTGAATGGTTCCATCGGGTTCGCGCTCGATAGTTGGCGCGTAGAGGCCAACCAGTTCGCGCCTCCACCACAAGCCGGATGTTCGCTTCTCTGACATTGTCGTAAACCAGTACTGCCAAAGCACTGCTCGAATCTCGTGCGGAGGATGGTTCGCAAACGGATTACTCTTGAACAAGGTGAGGACTTCTTTATCGTTTTCGAGCAGCTTCACCTCAGTTCGGGGCACAATGGGGTAATCCTGCCACTGCCCCAGCGACGCAAACCACAAATTCCAATCGAAACGTGGCTGATAAGGCGCATAGATGCCGGACGGTTCATTGAGCGCTTGCGGCTTAAAGCGAAATGGATACGCGGCCCAGATCTGGCCGTCATCGGATCCCTGAAACTCGATCTCGTATCGTCCTCGTGTCATGACGCCAAACAGGCCGTACCGGTTGGCAATGCGAAATGGTTCGAGCGCTTCTATAGGCACAGCGGGCAAGGGGAGTTGCCAGAACATCCAGATCATTTCAAGCGTCGTGGCATAAAAAATCCAAAGCAGCATAAAGCTGGCAAGCGAGAGCTTCACAATATTCAGACGCCGCCGGAAAGAGGGCTCATGTGCGGGTTGCGGCAGGGTTGGATCGCCGGCGGCTGGAAATAGCCGCTGCAAGCCGGTTTCAGAACCTCGTTGCGTTCCGCCCGCGACTGTCGACTCCGTTTCAGGCACAACTTTTCTCCACCTAGGCAAAAAGCGCAGAAAAAACCGATCGTCCAGGAGAAGAAATCCTAAACAGAGAACCAGATAATTCAGGAATGTGTAGTTGGCGGTAAAAATTACACCGATCTCCCAAGGAGTCACGATGAAGAAGCAGACGATTCGCCAGCGCCGCGGCAGAAACAGCATCCAGACCAGGCCCAGTTCCAGAGCAATGGTAGCTACGGCCGTCGAATAGTGGAAACGGTGGGGCAGGTGTTGGACGTACCAGCCGATCCATGTGGGCAGCGGGCCATTCTGGTAATACTCGTCCATGGCGGTGAAATGGCGCCACTCAGGATCGCCGCCGAGCATCTTTGCCAGGCCGGATTCGAAGTAAATTCGAAACCACTCCCACTGCAAGAGAAAGAGGCTGGCACGCGAGGAAGGAGAGTTGGGAGCGAGACCGGGGCGAAAACCGCATGGAGCAAGAAACAGCGCAATAAATCCCGCCTCGAGCAGCATGCCATCCGACTGATAGCCGGAGAAATCCTGAGCAGCGGCCACGAACGAAAGAAAACAAAGGAAGCACATAAGAAGCGTGCCGCGCGGCCAGAGATTCGCGACGAGCAACACCGACGCGAGCATGCCAACCCAGCACAAGACGATCACCGCGTGGTTGCCGCCGGCAAGCCAAAGGATAGAGGGCGCAAACCAAACGCCGCGGCCGGTTCCGAGCTGACGCGCGACCGCCTTCAGATACTCGTCTGCCGGCAGAATTCCATCCGGGCCGATGAGGCCGCGAATCTGAAAGATGAGCGAGAAAAAGGCGGAAAAGTAGATTAGCCCGATTGCGCGCAAGAAAATCCAGCGCGGAATGAGACGGTCGCGGGGACCGCGTTGCGAGTCAAACATCCAGTAAAAAACTGAAAGCGCGCCGTCCATGCACAGAGTCTATACCGAGGACGGCCTTGGGCTTCGCAGGCAACCGGGCTTTCGTGGTGAAACCGCACGAGCGAGCCGACAACAGAGGATGGTTTGCGCGGAATCGGGGTCAGGCTTTACCTTTAAATTTCTTTGAATTCCTGGAGGGTTCCTTGCCGGTTTTAAAAATCCCCGCCGCGCTGAAAAAACGCGCAGCACAAATCAAGGTATTGCTGATGGATGTTGACGGCACGCTCACCGACGGCAGCGTCACGCTGCTCTCGCAACCCGACGGCAGCGCGCTGGAAATCAAGACGTTCGATGCGCACGATGGGCAGGGTCTCACCTTAGCGCAAGGCGCCGGACTGCGGACCGGTTGCATCACCGGGCGCGAGAGCGCCGCGTTGCTGCGCCGCGCCCACGAGATGAAGATCGAATTTATCTACATGAAGCAACCGCTGAAGATGCCCGCTTACGAAGAGATCTTGCGCAAAGCTGATGTGCCGGATGCGGCAGTTGCCTACGTGGGCGACGATCTTCCCGATATTCCACTAATGCGGCGGTGCGGCCTCGCCATTGCCGTAGGCGATGCCGTTCCCGAGGTAAAAAAGGTTGCGCACTACATTACCAAGGCTCTCGCTGGACGCGGTGCGGTGCGCGAGGCGATTGAGCTGATCCTGAAATCCAAAGGCGTATGGGAAGAGATGATCGACAAAGCTCGCGCCTGAGAGCTGGTCGTCCTCGATCTGACCCTTTGATTTGTCCCATCCTCTAGCATCGAATTCGCATCCTACTTGCGTTTTGCAAAGAGGGCGCGTTGCGATGCAATGGCACAGGCGATGGAAAATTTTGACGGCGGTTTTCTTCGTCTGTAATCTCTTCTCCAGCCTCGCCTTCAGCTATTCGGTTCTCACCCACGAAGAACTCGTTGACTTGGCGTGGAACGACTCCATTCGTCCCCTGCTGCTGGCGCGTTTTCCGAATGCAACCGAGGCTCAACTGCGCGAGGCACATGCCTACGCCTATGGTGGATCGGCGATTCAGGACATGGGCTACTATCCGTTTGGCAAGCAGTTTTTCAGCAATCTCACGCACTACGTTCGCAGCGGAGATTTCATTGCTTATTTGTTTCGCGAGGCGCGCAACATTAACGAATACGCCTTTGCGATCGGAGCCTTGTCGCATTACATCGGCGACTCGGTCGGCCACTCCATCGCCGTGAATCCATCGACGGCGATCGAATTCCCCGGGCTTGAGAGCAAGTACGGACGAAGCGTTACTTACGACGAAAGCCCGCACGGCCACATCCGCACCGAATTTGCATTCGATATCGACCAACTCGCCAATCAGGAATTTGCGCCACAAGCGTATTTGCGTGCCGTTGGCTTCAGAGTCCCGCGGACGGCGCTGGAGCGGGCATTCCTCCACACGTACGGAATCGATTCGCACGAAATTGTGGGCCGGGTTCATCCCGCTCTGCGCAGCTATCGCACGTCAGTGCGCACGTTTATTTCAGCATTTGCGGAAGCGGAACTGGTACTTCACCGGCATCGTTTTCCTCCTCAACCGGATGATGAAAACTATCGCCTCTTTTCCGAGCGGGTCGCCAGCACGAACTACGACCGCCACTGGGCCCACACCTTTAAGGGGCCAGGTGTGACCGCTCATTTGCTGGCAATCGTGGTTTTTATTGTTCCGAAGGTCGGGCCAGTTTCAGACCTGGCGATCAAAATTCCCACGCCCGAAACCGAGGATTGGTACCTGAAGAGTGTGAATCGCAGCGTCGATGTTTATCGCGATCTGCTCGACAAGATGAGAGAGGGCGTGGATTCTCCACTTTCGCTGGCGAATCTCGATCTGGATACGGGAGAGATAACGAAGCCGGGAACCTATCCGCTGACCGACAAGACTTATGCGGAGTTGCTGAACCGGCTAACGACAAAACCCGAGCGGATCGTTCCGGCTCTTCTGAAAAAGAACATTCTGGAGTACTACGCCGATCGGAACGCCCCGATTGCGACCAAAAAGAACAAAAAAAAATGGACTCGCGTGACGGCGGAATTGCAGATTCTGAACGGAATGAAAGTAGGTCGGCCAGAGGAGTGGTCCCCCATCGGGCAGATGGAAAAAGACGACCCCGCGGATTAAGCGGGGCCGAAGAATAATCAATCTTTTCTAAACCGGTTCTCTAGGCCACTCCACGCGCCTTGACGGGCGCGGCGATATCCACACTGGGCTGAGATCTTTGCTTGGCAACGGCTCGGGCGGCCATCGGTTTTAACCACAGCAGCGCCATAAAGGCGGCAATCAGGTCGCAGATAATCATCGCCCAAAAGACCTTCGACCACGAGCCAGTCTTGGCAAACAGCCACGCCGCGCCCGGCCCGGCAAAGGCCGCAGCCACACCTTTGGCGGTATAGACAACACCGTAGTTCGTGGTGGCCCATTTATTTCCGTACAAGTCTCCGGTGACCGATGGGAACAACGAAAAGATGTTCCCCCAGGCAAAGAAGCAGAGGCCGGAAAGTGCGATGAACCACAAAGGATGACTGATCAGTTGGAGGAGGGCAAATACTGCGATCGCTTCAAGAACGAAAGAGGCAAAAATGGCGTTCTCGCGTCCGATGTGATCAGAGACCCATCCCCAGAAGGGCCGTGTTAGGCCGTTTAGAATGCGATCGAGTTCGATTGCCAGCACCAACGCGCTCATGCCGAACACTACAATGATCTTATCGACATGATAAGAAACCGCCATGGGCTTCAGTTGGGCCGTCACGACCAGGCCTCCGAAGGCCAGCATGACCATCATCAAGTAAATGAGATAGAAGGATGGCTGGCAGATCATTTGCAGCGGCGTCATGTCGACGGCCGAGGTGTTGATCTTGGCTTTAATCTTCTTCTCCTTCTCTACCCAGTTCGCTGGCGTCCATCCAATGGGCGGTCGCGCCAGGAACAGGGAACACGCCAGGACCACGATGCCCTGAACGAATCCCCATACGATGAAGGTGTGCTGGTAGCCGGAATGGGCGATCATCTTGGCGATGGGCGCGACGGTCGCGGCAGTGCCGATGCCAAAGGCTCCCGCCGTCAGTCCTACGCAGAGACCGCGATAATCCGGAAACCATTTCAGCGCGTTGCCAATGGCTCCGCCGTAAACGACGCCGGCCCCGACTCCACCAATGGCATACCAGAAATAGAGACCGCCGACGGTTTCGGCGTAGCCCGAGCCGATCCAGCCTAGCCCAACCATGAACGAACCCAAACCAAGCATCAGTCGCGGCCCGATAATATCGACCAGAAAACCTTCGAAGGGAACTAGCCAGGTCTCCATCGCGACAAATAAAGCGAAGGTCCATTGCACAGCTTTCAAAGTGATGTGCAGATGGTTTTGGATGGGAGTGGTAAATAAGGTCCAGGCATATTGCAGGTTGGCAATGGCCATCATGGCCACGATGCCAGCGATGAGTTGGACCCAGCGATTGGGAATGCGAGACGGATGAATCAGGGACTCGGGCGTGACATTAGTCGAAGAACTCATTGGGTTTCACCTCACCACAATCTCGGACTTTACGACCAAACACCGGAACTCCAGGCACTTCGCGCAAGAGCCATGTTGTATACTGGTCCAGTTATTGAACCAGTGGCGCGAGGCACTTTATCACCCTCGCAGCGCACTGTCAAGAAATTACGCAATCACAACGCCGCTCCATAAACGCAGAGACTCTTCTTTTTGAATGATCAAGAAAAGCACGTGGATCATAATCTGCAAAGTCAGATAGAGACATATCTCGCTTACCTCGACGGCCTGATGCGGCGGGGGCAACAGCTTCGCGAAACGCTGTCTGCGAATCCATCGGACGAAGCAGCCATCGCTGCGACCCGCCGCTGGCACGAGGACTGCGGCCAGATGATCAATCAGCTTTCCGGAGGCAGCAAAGCCCATTGGCTGGCACGCGCCTTCAGCCAGGCGTTTCTGAAGCGTTCGCGGGATGGCAGCGCCGCTCAAGGCGCAACCCCGGCGGAAATTGTCCAGCAATTGCTGGCGGTCTTGGGCCAGGCCGCTGCCACGCTCTCGCAAACGAATCACGAGGGGGTTGCTGCGGCGACGAACGAAGTTCCGGCTCCGCACCTCTTCGATTTTGTTCACGCCGAGAAAATCCGCCCGGTGCTGGAGCGGGCCTATGCCGACGGTCGAAACGCCCTCGACAAGGGAGATTTTCAGCTGGCACTGGTTACTTATTGCGGAATCCTGGAAGCGATTGTTAGCGACGCGCTGGAGCACAAAGGGTTGGCGGCGCTGCTTGTTTCCGGAGCACCTGCGGATAAGATCTCCGAGTGGTCGTTCGAGACACGGCTTGCGGTTGCCGAGAAAGCCGGACTGATTCGCAGCGGCGCGGCGCGCCTGCCGGAAATAACGCGAACCTATCGAGATCGAATGAATGAAAAGGGGGAGGCGATTCCCGAAGGAGTCGTTTCCGAACGCGATGCGCGACGGACTGGACAGGTACTTCATGTAATTATGCGCGATCTCGATCCCGGCCGCTAATTAGCCGCCGAAAGGCTCGATCAATCTTCCAAATCCTGCCGAAACACGGGCTGTGCGGGATCGATGCTCCCCTCGAGGACGCCCATCAGCAGATTTCCGTATGCATTTCTCGCTTCTTCAAGAGAAGTGTAGCCGCGTTCGCGCTGCAATCCTCCCTCAGAGTAGACGAGAGTGAAATAGCGTCCGGAAGAATACTGCAGCTCTTGCAAGCTGCCCGGAATATCGGGATCACCCTGCTGCCCGAGGACGTCCATGAGGGCCACGGTCCACTTTCTGCCCTTCGGATCGCTAACGACCTCCTGCTCCAGGTACTCCCATTCGTCCATGCTCCAGAGAGCCATAGCTAATCCAGCAACTGTCCGAGCGCGCGAGCCACTTGCGAGGCGCCAAACGGCTTGGGCACCAGCAAAACCTTGCGGGCTTTTCTCGACCGCAAGCTCTTCTCCGCCTCCTCCGGCGTGTCGCTGATGATCACCACCGGAAGTTCGGCATGCTTCTCATGCTGCCGCACCGCGTCAAACAGCGCCTCACTCATCTCATACGACGTGCAATCGAGAATTACCGCTTCCGCGTGATGCTCGATCGCGAGTTCGTTCACACTGCTCGTATATCCCTGCGCGAAAACCTTGAAACCGAGATCGTGGAGCGAAAAAGTAAGTAGCTCGGCGATCTCTGGCGTATCGTCGATCAGCAGAACGTTGCGCAAGCGTTATTTCTTCGCTGCCGGCCCGGTTCCGGGCAGGCGCGCTTTCTTTCCTTGCGAAGGCTCGAGGTCCATCACCCAGATGCGCCCGCCGGCGGTGTAATAGGCGCGACGATCGTTTTCGATCATCGCGCCCCACGCTTCCAGCGTACGCATGGCAAACGTGACCCCCTCAAAGTTATTGCGGGCGTGGTCGAGCACTTCGTTGGTGTGCCAATTGTTGGTAAGAATTGCGTCGCCCGGATGGACACGCAGCACGGTGTAATACTTGTCATATGCCGCTTCCGGCCGCACGTCACGCGTAGCTCCGCGCTTTTTGCCCTCGGTAACAATGTAACTTTCCTGGCCTTCTGGTTCGACTTCGGGTTCGCGATTCTGGGCTAATGGTTTTGTGCTCATACGGTCTCCGCAACGGCTTGCGCTTCAACCGCAGCCGCCATATTGGCAACGTTCTTGGCATCTTCGGCGAGGAGCAACGCCTCGGGAATCTGAATGCCCATCATTTTCCACTGCTGGTTGGCAAACTTCTGCAGACTGGCTACATGTTCGGCGTGCAGGTGCCCAAAGCGTCCTTGCAGTTTCAAGTATTCCGACACCGGCCTCATGTTCGCCGGACGGAAGCTGTAGTCGAACTCGCGCTTCTCAGGATTCCACTCCCACATCGGATACAAGCCGCACTCCACAACCAGCCGACCCAGATCGATCGACCGCGGCGTTTCATAAACGAAACCTTTCTGGCAGGGCGTGTAGATCATGAGAAAAGCCGCGCCTTTATGGTTCAGCGCTTTGCGAACTTTGTTCATGAGCTCGATGGGATATCCCACGCTGGCGGTCGCGACATAGCAGTGCGGATGCCCCGCCGCCATCATGCGCGCAAGGTCTTTCGGATAGAGTTTCTTGCCTTCGGGAACCTCCGGGCCGGGAGGTGAGAACGTCGTCATGCCGCCGTACGGGGTGCGCGACGATGCCTGAATGCCGGTGTTCGCGTACTGCTCGTTGTCGTAGCAGATGATGAGGCAGTCGTGATTGCGATACAGTGCGCCGGAGATCGAGGCTAGGGCGATGTCGGAGGAACTGCCGTCTCCTGCTTCGCAAATAATATTGGGAAACTTGCCCTGCCACTTTCCCTTGCGGATCATGGCTTCGTAGGCGGCAGAAACGCCAGCCGTGAAGCTTCCGGAGCTGCCAATCTGGGTGTGCGCCCAGGGCACGTTGTAGGGCGTGCACAAGTACGAACTGTTCGCCACGTACATGCAGCCGGTAGGGCCGACAAGAATCGTATTGTCGCCGGCGGCTTTGCTGGTCATGCGATATTGAATCGATGGCCCGCAGCCCGCGCAGGTGCGGTGCCCGGGAACGAACGGTTCTGATTGCGGCAGCTCGGGGTTGTAAAACCGTGCGCCCCGGTTGGGTGCTTCCAGGATCGGCAGGATTTGCCGTTGCACTTCGATAGTTGCCATGATTTCCTCCCTGGGCCGCAGCCCCGATAAAGTGTCTGACTTTGCGGAGCTTCGCTCCGCCGGACAGCCCCTTCGACTACGCTCAAGACGGGCGAGGGCTGTCCCCGCATAAGCTTGCTAGTGTTCGAATCCAACCCAGTGGGTGCGCTTTTCGATCTTGCCCCGCTTCTGGGCTTCGATCATTTTGTCGGTCATCCAGTAAAACTCTTTCAGTACGATCGCTTCGCCGCCCATGCCCGCCATGAATGACATCACCAGCGGTCGCTTGTCGGCTTCGTACAACGCAGCTGCGGCTTCGGCATACAATGCTCCACCGCTGCTCACGCTGCCCAGCGCCATGTTGGTTTCGATCACTCCGACCACTTTGAACTTGCTAAGAGATTCCTGAACTTTCTCGGTAGGATAAGGACGGATCGTCCTCAATCGCACCATTCCAACCTTGATTCCGCGTTCGCGCATGTGCTGGATGGCAAAGCGCGCCGTCACCGCGTGCGCGCCTTGCAGGAAGAAGACGACTTCGGCGTCGTCAGTCTTGTACTCTTCCAGCCACGGATCATAACGGCGCCCGAAGATCTGCGCGAACTCTTCGTGCGCCTGCTCGATCACAGCCATTGACTCTTCCATGGCGCGCGCCCGTTCAAGCTGCAGGGGAGGGCCTTGCTCGGGCATGATCTGCGGCCCGTGCGAAACCGGCCGCCGCGGATCGAGCGGATAAGGATGTTTATAGGGAGGCAGATACTCGCGGACCTGCCCCATGTCGGGCAATTCCACGTCGCCCGTGATGTGCGAAACGAAGAAGCCATCCTGGCAGACCATCTGCGGCAGGAGCACGCGGCGGTCTTCGCCGATGCGATAGGCGATCAGATGATTGTCGAACGCCTCCTGCGCATCGCAGGACCAGCCCATGAGCCAGCCCATGTCACGCGTGGAAAGCGCATCGGTGTGCTCGGAGCCGAAGTCGCCGGGAGGATCGAGCGTGCGGTCGGCGATCATCATCTGCACTGGCATGCGGCTGCCCGAAATTGGCGAGTACAGCTCGTAGGCGAACTGCACCCCCACGCCCGAGCTTCCGGTAAAGACCCTTGCTCCGGCCGAAGCTGCGCCGTGGGCAATGCTCAATTGTGAGTGTTCACTGTCGGCCACGATGTATTCGGCGTCAAGCTCGCCGTTGGCGACCATCTGTGCAAGGGCCATCATCGTTGCGGTATAGGGACGGATCGGATACGCCGCAATCACGTCCACATCTGCGTATTTTGCGGCCTGCGCCGACGCGACGCAGCCGTTGATGCGCACCATCCTTTTCTTTGCTTCTGCTACTGGCATGATTTCGCTCCAAATCTCGTTGGTGAAACGTTA
>JASHTD010000233.1 GCA_030040725.1 Candidatus Sulfotelmatobacter sp.
GGCAAAATGCGGCACCTTGATCCGTGGCTTACCAAGAAGATAAGTGAGCGACGAAACGCGGTAGACCATCACAAATGGCGTTGCCATCATCGCTGCTTCGACCGTTGCAGTGCCGCTGGCGATTATGCCAGCATGCGACTGCGATAGCGCCGGCAAAGATTCCGGGACAAGCGTGATCCTCGGCGCAACGGGACTCCTTTGTTCGATGAGCTTTTGCAGGATATGCCGGTCGAGCGTCGGCGCAACTGGCAGCAAAAATTCGTAGCCGCTGCCGAGGTGGCGAACTGAATCCAGCATCGTCGGCAGGTTCATCCGCACTTCCTTCAGGCGGCTGCCTGGCATCAAGGTAATCCAGGATTTTGAGGCGTCGAGGTCGAACTGCTGAGCGTAATCGCTGCGATTGATCGTTGGCTGCTGTAAATCAGCGAGCGGATGCCCGACGAAGGTCGCATCCACTCCGCGATCGCGATAGAACTTTTGTTCGAATGGAAAGATGACCAACGCTTTGTCGACATACTTGCGCAAAAGGCGGACGCGTCCCTGCCGCCATGCCCAGAATTGCGGAGCAACGTAATAGACGACTGGAATGCCGCGTTTCTTCATCTGGCGAGCTACGCGCCAGTTAAATGCCGGCGAATCGATGACGATAGCGAGATCAGGCTTGCTTTTGTCGGCCTCTTTGGTCAGATGTTGGAATAGTCCGTAGATTTTCGGCAGATGGCTGACGATTTCTGTGATGCCGACTACGGAGAGATCTTTAGCGTCAACGACGGTGTCGCATCCGGCGGCGCGCATGCGGTCTCCGCCTACGCCGAAAAATTGGAGAGATGAATCACGAGAGCGCAGCGCTTCAATTAACTGCGCGCCATACATTTCCCCTGAGGCCTCGCCGGCTGAGATCAGAATTCGCAATGGAGCATTGTAAGGCTAGTCGTCCGCGCTGGCTGTGACTTCTGGTTCCTGGAATCCGTCCGCATTCGAGGGTGAGGCTTGCCCTGAGCTTGGCCGAAGCGGTGCCCGCGTTACATTGATCTCCTGGTCCTTATACTGCAACTGATAAAGCTTGAAATAGATCCCGCGCTGCGCCAGCAGTTGTTGGTGGGTGCCCATCTCGCGGAGCTGGCTCTTGTGCATCACGATGATCTTGTCGGCGCGTTGTACGGTCGAGAGGCGATGAGCAATGATGAGCGAGGTGCGTCCTTCGACCATGCGACTGAGCGCGTCGCGCACGCGGAATTCGGTTTCGGTATCTACGCTCGATGTTGCCTCGTCAAGAATGAGGATTTTCGGTTCATGCGCCAGCGCACGCGCAAACGAGATTAATTGCTTCTGGCCAGTCGAAAGCGTCGACCCGCGTTCGCGCACTTCCTCATTGAAACCATTCGGCAATGTCCGCACGAAGTCTGCGAGGTTTACATCCTCAGCGGCCTGTTCCACATCTTCGTCCCGGATTCGCTCGGTGCCCAGGCGGATATTTCCGCCGATCGTGCCGCTGAACAGAAACGGATCCTGCAGCACCACGCCGAAGCGGCTACGCAAATCGGCAAGATCCATGTCTCTCACATCAACGCCATCGATTTTTACCGCGCCTTTCTGTACATCGTAAAAGCGCAGGAGCAGCGAGATCAGTGTGGTCTTGCCAGCGCCAGTGTGGCCGACGATCGCGACCGTTTCGCCGGGTTCAATCGTAAAGCTCACATCGCGGAGTACCCAGTCGGGCTCCGCCGAGCGTTGCTCGAAGGAATGGCCGAGGGCGGCCGTTCCCGCATGGGCATCGCCATCATGCGGATTGCTGGCTGGAGCTTCGCGATAGGCGAACCAGACGTGATCAAACTCGATACGGCCCGGCCCATCGGCGCGCTTGGTAAGGGCAGGCGAAACGATCTGCGGCGGCGTGTCGAGCAGCTTGAAGATGCGTTCGCTCGCCGCCATCGCGGCCTGCAGGATGTTGTACTTTTCGCTGAAATCTTGAATGGGGCGGAAAAAGCGCAAGGCATATTGAATGAAAGCCACTAGCACGCCGAGTGTGGCGACCGCGGGTACAAGGCGAAACACCACCAGCGTCTTCCAACTGAAGCTGACGGCCACGCTGGTCACGTGCAGGTTGTGCATCACATCGCCGCCGCCGAACCAGATCACGCACGCGATGGCAATGGCGGATAGAATTTCAACCACGGGATAGTAAATCGAATAGGCCAGAATCGCATCCTTGTAAGCGTCCATGTGGACACGATTGATCTCTGAAAAACGTGTGTAAGCTTTGCGTTCGCGATTAAACAACTGCAGCACTACCATGCCGCTGATGTGCTCCTGCAGGTAGGCGTTGATCCGCGCAATGGCCACGCGAATGCGCCGGTAGGAATCACGTACCTTATCGCGGAAGATCTTGGTAGCGATCACGATGAACGGCATAACGCCGAAAGTAATCAGCGCCAACTTCCAGTTCATGCACAGCATGACTGCAACGATGCCGACCAGCACGAAAAGGTCTTCAAAAATGGAAACCACACCCGACGTAAACATCTCGTTCAAGGCGTCGACATCGGTGGTGACGCGCGTGACCAGACGGCCAACCGGGTTTTTGTCGAAGAACGCAACGTGCAGGCGCTGCAGGTGGCGAAAAATCTCGCGGCGGAGATCAAACATCACCTTCTGGCCGGTCCACTGCATGTAATAGGTTTGCAGAAATTCGAGCAGGAAGCTCATCACCAGCAGGCCCAGATAGACCGTTGCGATCTGCGCGATGCCAGTCATGGGATGAGGGCTGAGCCAGCTCCAGATCCCCGAAGCCGAGTTGGAAGGCGCGCCTCTCGCTGGAGCCAGATAACGATCGATCGCGACCTTGGTGAGATACGGCCCGAGCACGTCCGCAAAAGACTTGAGGAAGATCGAAGCCAGGGCAATCGCAACCTGCCATCCATACGGACGCAGGTATTTCAGCAGCCGAGCCATCAGCCGGCTATCGTACGCTTTGCCTAATATTTCTTCTTCCTGAGCCATCTCGATAGTTGCAAGCTGCGGCGGGAGCGGCCCTCCGCGCTTCTAACAGGGTAACTCATATAGATGAGTGGTCGCCGCTGCAAGATGAAAAGGTTTGCCCAACAGATGGGATAATGGTTAAGCGTGGCTCTCGGCATCTACCTTTCTGTCCCGTTCTGCCGCACGAAGTGCAGCTATTGCAACTTTGCGTCAGACGTATTCTCCTCCCGAGTGTTTGAGAGCTACGTGGATCGGGTATGTGCGGACATCGCAGGCGCTCACCGGACAGCCGAAGAGATGGGTGGCACGATCGAGCGCAAAGCCGACTCTATTTATCTGGGCGGGGGGACACCGACAGTTTTGGCGGCGGCACAACTTGAGCGCCTCTTTGCCGCAGTGCGAAGCGAGTTCGAGATAGTTCCCCAAGCGGAAATCACCGTTGAATGCGCTCCGGGAACGCTGACCGAGGAATTGATCGCCTGTCTTTTGAAATGTGGGGTCAACCGGGTGAGCCTGGGCGTGCAATCGTTCGTCGAT
>JASHTD010000234.1 GCA_030040725.1 Candidatus Sulfotelmatobacter sp.
CCCTGCCCAGCGACACGCCGTTAAACGGTGTTGCGCCATTCTCGAAATTGAAGTCCCTGACGTTGTTAAGTAGTCCGCCGGGCGTGAGGAGGAACACGGTGCCGTAGCCGTGCTGCCCCCCAGTTGACGTAGTTCCCCACAGGTTCCCATTGCGACCTTGCGCCAGAGTAATGTATTCCGGGTTAGCACCATTGCTGCCGTCAAAATTTGCCAGCACAGTAAAGGTCTGAGCTGTCAGCAGCGATGCGTTCGCGCTGAGCAGTACGCACAATGCTAAGAGCCTTCCCACCGCCGCCGTGGTCAGAGATTGCAGGTTCATAATCGCTCCGGTGCCGACCCCTCAATCGATTGGCTGCTCACCTCCAGCAGGGGAGCAGCCGCGCGCGGGTTGCCAAAAGTTGCGCCCACAAGTATATATCCCTGAGCCAATTGAACGCTTATATCTTGAGCTGATGAAAGGGCGGTGGTTGGGCGACGCCTGAAAGATCAGTAACGATAAATCCCGATTACACTCCGAACCGCCCAATGGCTATCGCCTCCGGCCAGGAGCATAGATTATTCGGAGCTTGCTCGCAGCACGCTGGAGCACAGCTCGTAGAGCGGTGTTGCCTCGGCTATTGTTGCGTCTAAGTGTTCAAAAATCCCGTTAAGAGGGACGCCAACAAAGTTAAGAACTTTCGCAAAACCCTGTCTAACTTTACATTTCTTGCGACGCCTCGCTTTTCGATGACCCTTCCACCATCGCCATGACCTGTCTCCGAACGTGACTAAGAAGGGTTCGAAGCCCACGTCGAGAGTTTATTTTTACAAAGCATTCATAATTTCGTGATGTGTGGTTCACATGCTGCGCCTAATCTGCAACATCTTATAGTCTCGCAGGATATTCTGATTGTCAGAACGATGATGAGGCCGAGTGTATGCTTGCCCAAGTTTCGCGGCTGATCGTTAGGATTTTTCCGGCTTCCGTCGCAAGGATTCAGGCGGCTCGTTGCGCCGTCCTATTCGGTGCCCTGCTGACGATCGCTAGTGTGCTCTCGCCGGCGCAAAACGTGGTTCTGACGGGTGCGATCAGCGGCCGGATAACGGACGAAAGTTCAGCGATCATTCCAGGAGCGACGCTGGTTTTGCGTAATCTCAGCACAGGAATAGAGCAATCCACCGAAACAAACCACGCCGGTCTCTACCTATTTTCCGCGCTGATGCCCGGCACCTACTCAGTGACAGCAATCGTGACTGGTTTTCATGAAGCCGAAGCCCTCGTCCGAGTGCTGGTGGCAAATACAACGTTGCAGGACATCAAGTTGCGCGCGGGAGCCGGAACCGAAAGCATCAGGGTAGTCGGAACGACGCCGCTGCTGCGTCCCACAGAAACTTCTGCCAGCACGGTATTGGATGGGTCATTCATACAAGAGCTGCCGCTCAACGGCAGGCGTTATACAGACTTTATGGCCCTCACCCCGAATACCAGCTACGACGGCGACACGGGCCTTGTCAGCATCGCGGGACAGCAAGGTGGTGAGGATTCCGGCTATGCCAATGGCAACGGTTCCAACGCTTTCACGGTCGATGGCGCCAACGCCACCAACAACTATTTTGCCGACATTCTGGGGCGCTATCGCATCCCTTATTTATATGGTGAGCAGGCAATCCAGGAGTTTCAGGTCTCGGTGAGCCCCTACTCGGCCGTTTATGGCGGCGGGGCCGGGTTTGTGAATGCCGTGACCCGATCGGGAAGTAACGCGTTTCACGGTAGCGCGTTCTATTACAACCGGAACTCAGCGTCCGGAGCGAACGACGCGCTCGACAAGGCTGCAGGCTTTTCAAAACCGCAAGATGTTTTGCAGCAATTCGGCGCCGGAATAGGCGGCCCGATCGTGCGGAACCGTTTGTGGTTCTTCGTCGATTACGAACAGCAGCTTCGCAACGATCCTATTGCGGTGATCAATTCTGCGCTGGCGACGACGCCGGCTAATCTGGCTTCGTTTTTGAGGGAAAATTTCGGCATTCCGGCAGGAACAACTCTGCCTGCGCCAGATGGGCCATTACCAGTACCCGGCGGCGATGTCGTTCCTAATCCGACGAATCCCGTCTATCTGCAGCAAGTATCGAACGCAGTAAACGCTTTGAACTCAAACTTGGGAACGAAACCCAGGAAGCGGGACGACTTAGTGCTCACTCCCCGTCTTGATTACCAGCCGAGCAATCGCGACGGCTTGTTCCTGAGCCTTAACTTCAACCGATTCAACTCGCCCGGCGGTGTTATCACCGACCCGACTGTAGGTAATTACGGTCTGCAAAGCCTGGCAAACGCGGATGTGCATACCTTCCAGGCCGGCCTGGGATGGACACACACGTTTTCCTCCAAAATGCTGAATGAGTTCCACGCAAGCACGTCGCAAGATAATGAAACGGCAACGCCCACGGGCCTGGCGCCAAACACGCCGACGGTGATCCTGGATAGTCCTGCAGCCTTTACGATGGGAAACGCCGCGTTCTCGATCGGGAAGGTTTTCGAAAAGCAGTACGCTGTGTCCGACCGCGCGGACTATGTGATCGGCAAACACACCCTGCAGATCGGCTTCGATACGAACCGGTCCTACGATGCGGACACCAATGATGGAGGCGCGGACCCAAACGAAGCCGTGGACTTCGGTTCACCACTTGGTCTGTATGAGTTCTCGAACCTGGAAGATTTCGCACTCGGAGAATACAACCAGTTCAGCCAGGCTGCAGGGAGACCGACTCTTTCCTTCTCCGTACCTTATTACGGATTCTACGTGCAGGATTCTTTTCGGGCTTTTCCGAAGCTGACATTAGAAATGGGGGTGCGGGAAGACTTTCAGGTTTATCCGCAACCGCTGGAAAATCCTGCGTTCCCGCTCACCGGTCAGTATCCCAATCAGTTCCGGCGCGTTGCTCCACGCCTGGGATTTGCGTGGCAGCCGGTGGATAAAACCGTGGTTCGGGGCGGGTTTGGGCAGTTCTACACGAACATGAACGGCCTGAACTATCGCAACGCGGTGATTTCGAACGGGCTTTCGTCTCAGCAGGCGTCGGTGAACGTGAGTTACATCTCGGGCTCGCCGAATCAGCAACTGCCTACATTCCCCGATATCCTTCCGGCAAGTTCGCCAATGTTCCAGAGCTCTCCCGATATCTCCCTGGTGTCGCCACAATTCAGGGTGCCCTACATCTTGCAGGCAAGTCTACAGATCGAACGGGAGATATTACCGAACACCACCGTGAGCATCGGCACCATGTGGAATCATGCAGTGCACCTGCTCTCGGGCAGCGCCTACGATTTGAATCTGCAGCCACTGCGAGGCGCGACGACGTACATCGTATGCCCGCCCAGTGCAACAACGGCTCCGTGCGCGGGACCTGCGATCACCTTGCCGACCATGGACAACAATCTGCTCACGGAGGGCCGCCTCAACCAAAACCTTGGCCAGATCAATGAACTGATCAGTCCCGGACAAAACTATTACAACTCCCTGTTTGTCCAAGTGGAGCGCCGCATGATGGAAGGGCTGTCGTTGCAGTTTTCTTACACTTTTGCCAAAAGCATCATGATCGACGGCATGGACTTCAACAACCAATTCGATTTCAGCAATACGCACGCTCCGTCCCTGCTCGATCAGCGCAACCGTGTTACCCTGGCCGCTTCTTACCACCCGCAACTCGAGCGCCTCACGAGGTCCGCTCCCGTGCGGACTGTGCTCTCGCATTGGACTCTAAGCAGCGTTATGGAGTTCTCCTCTGGTCGTCCCTATGCTGGTTTATTGAGTCCGGCGTGCACCAGCTCGACCTTGTCGTTCAGCAATTGCGCTGGCGCGAATGGAAATCTGAACGACACGGCCTTCAACCAGGACACAGCGAACACGGCAGGCGGCATTAATGGCGCAGGCCCTACACCTGGCATCGGCCTGAATTCCTTTTACGGGCCCTGGCTGGAAAGAATCGATCTTGGACTGGCGCGGAGCATTGCCATCAAAGAAGGCAAGGAGCTTGAACTGCAGCTTCAGGCATTCAATCTTTTCAATCACGCCAACTACTACGTGCAGAATGGCGATGGCATCAACCAACTGCAATACAACCCGATTGGAAGCAACTGCGGCGACGGCATGTCGCTAAATCAGACCTGCTATCTCGTGCCGAACTCCGGTCCCGGAAATTTCGGCACGCTGCAGGAAATCAGCCCCAACGGGTTGCCGCGCGTATTGCAGTTTTCCGCCAGATTCAGCTTCTAACCCATCCCACGGAGCAGATATGAAGATTCTGGTTATCGAAGATGAAGCCAAGACAGCAAAGTTTCTGAAAAAAGGGTTTGGGGAAGCGGGCTTTGTCGTCGACATTGCCGAAGACGGAGCCGATGGACTGAACCTGGCGCTCGAATTTGAATTTGATCTCATCGTGCTCGATCTCATGTTGCCCGCACTGGATGGGTGGCAGGTTCTATCGCGCCTGCGAGAAAGAAATCGGCAGGCACTTGTGCTTATTCTTACCGCACGCGATGCTGTACACGAGCGCGTGCGAGGCTTCGACCTGGGCGCCGACGATTACCTGGTAAAGCCGTTCGCGTTTTCCGAACTGCTGGCTCGGGTACGTTCGCTTCTGCGGCGGGTTGCGCCACGTCCCCAGCAGACCCTGCGCATGGCCGATTTGGAGATCGACATCTTGCGCCATCGCGCTCTCCGCGCCGGCCAGCGACTGGATCTCACGACCAAAGAATTTCTTCTCTTGTCACTGCTGGCGCGCCGTGCCGGCGAGGTACTGTCACGTACGCTGATTGCCGAAGCCGTTTGGGACATGAACTTTGACAGCGATACTAACGTTGTCGATGTCAACGTCAGGCGGCTGCGCAGCAAAGTGGACGATCCATTTCCCCTGAAGCTGATTCATACAGTGCGGGGCGCCGGCTATGTCCTCGAAATGGAAAATTAACCTCTCACCCTTCTCCCACTTCTGGCGGACTCTTGCATTCCGTTTGACCGCGGGATACGCAGTTGCCGGTTTATTACTCGTATTCGCCGCGACCGCGAGCCTCTATTTCGTTCTCCGCTCCGAACTTGAGAGCAGCACGGACCAATTTCTCGCCGACAAGCTGCACGTAATCCGCACCATGTTACGCGACCGTCCCGAGGATTGGGATGCCCTGCATGAGGAGATTGAGCTCGAATCGGCAGCTCGAAAATACGAGCATTTTTATGTACGCCTGCTGGATGCACGAAATCAGGTTCTGCTGATGACTCCCGGCATGTCCGAGCAGTTGGACTTGTCGAAATTCGCCCCTCCTTCTCGCCGTCAATCAGACCACGCGGTCCCGATGAAGGGAAAGAATGGCGAGATGTTTCGAGCAACCACCGCGACTGCGGCGGTCGGATCACCTCCTGCGACCACCGACACGATTCAGATCGCGATCGACATCTCGCAAAAAGAAGGGTTGCTGGCACGGTACCGTTTCTGGTTCTGGACTCTGTTGACGGCGACGTCAGTTTTGTTCCCGTTGATCGGATACCAGGTCACGCGCCACGGTATTCGGCCCGTGGAGGAAATGGCGACGACAGCCCGCCGAATCACTTCCAGCAATCTACGAGAGCGCATCCGGACGGAGGGGTACCCTTACGAATTGGCTTCCCTGGCCTCGACATTTAACGAAATGCTCGATCGGCTGGAAGAATCATTCGAGCGAATCTCACGTTTTTCGGCCGATATTGCCCACGATCTGCGCACGCCTGTAAATAACATTCGCGGCGAAACTGAGGTCGCGCTCGCCCGCGGGCGAAGCGTCGAAGAATATCGCGAGGTTCTGGGATCTTGTCTCGAAGAAGCGGTGTGTTTGTCGGAACTCATCAGCGACTTATTATTCCTCGCCCGCGCCGAGAGTCCATTGACTCATGTGCGGCGGGAGCGTGTGGACATCGGGCAATTGCTGAACGGAGTCTGCGAATATTACGAGGCGTCAGCTGCCGATAGTGGGATTGTGCTGACTACGTCTGTCGGGGACAAACCCGTAATCGGTGAGTTGGACCGCACACTTATACAGCGTGCAGTGGGGAATCTCGTCTCGAATGCCGTCGCACACACGCCGGCTGGGGGATCCGTTGTGTTAGAAGCCAATGCCGAAACAGCTGGGATCCGGATAGAAGTTGCTGATACTGGCATCGGGATTCCGGCCGAGGCCCTGCCGAGAGTGTTCGACCGTTTCTATCGCGTCGATTCATCGCGCTCCAAAGCTTCCGGCGGCAGTGGACTGGGTCTGGCGATCGTGCAGAGCATTATGGCTCTGCACGGCGGCAAAGCGGAAATCGCAAGCCAGCCTGGGAAGGGTACACGGGTCACGCTGCGCATGCCCATTTCCGGAGCCGCGTAGGACTCAGTGTTTTCCAAATCGAAATAGCCAAGATGCGATCTGTCCGTCATGGTTAGGCGGAGCTTTTACGTTTGAGGCGTAAAAAACCTCTCCCCGATAACCGGGGAGAGGTTTGCTGCGTTCAAAACATAATTTTAGTCGTCGTCGTCAGTGGTCGTAGGTGCCGGGTTGTTGAATTCGCTCGCGGGGCGAACCGTCTTCTCCCCAGGATACGGCCGCGTAAATCCGGTGGACATGTACCAGTTCAGATGGTTCACGGTGTCCGGGTCTTCGGAGTCGGGCTTGGTCAGTTTGCCGGCGAAAATCTGCGCCTTCTTGTCGAGCCAACCCTGCCTCAGGGCTTTAACCGCGGGGCTGCCGGTTGTGTCAGCTGCGCTCGCAGTAACCCCCTCGTTCAGCGGCACCTGGTTCGGCACGTGCGTCCAGGGAAGGAAGTTATCCGCAGGCGGTGTGTTCGTGAAATCCGTCCTCATCGGCGTGGCCGTGAGGTCGAACTGGTTCATGGGCGGCAGACCGAGGATTTGCTCGATCGTCCGAGTCATGTTGACCTGGGTGTAGTAGGTGTTATCGGTGGCTCCGTTCTGCACAGCGTAGGGACTGACGATATACCCTGGGCTGCGGTGGCCGTCGACGTGGTCGACGCCGTTCTGCGCGTCGTCTTCCTCGATGAAGATCGCCGAGGTGGACCACATGCTGCTGTGGCTGATGTAGTCAATAATGCGCCCAACGGCCAGGTCGTTATCGGCCTCTTCGGCGATCGGGACCGGCGGGCCGCCAGTGTGGTCGCACATGATCCACAGTTCGCTCAACGCGGGCACCGTATTATTTGCGACGTCATTGTTGAAGTCCTGCAGCCACAGATCGACGCGGAATTGGTCGGGGATACCCAGATCGAACTGCGGGAAGTTCTTAATCAGGTGGTTAGACACGGCTGGAAGAGAGGACTGTGCCTGAACCGTGTTCTGATAGTAGAGCGTCGTCTCGCCCAAAGTTCCAGGCGGTCCGCAATCAGGACCTCCCTCGTAACACTGCGAGTCTGCGTAAAACTCGCTCCAGCTCGGCTCGCTGGTTGAGCCGTTCGGCTGCAGGAACGTATCGTTCTCGACATATTCGCCGTACATCTTCACCGGTAGACCGGCGGCAGCGGCTTCCGAGAACAGAAAGCCCTTGTTCTGATAAGCCAGTGCATCGCCGGCGTTTCCGCCGGGATAGCTGCGAACCCAGTCAGGCGACTGGATGTCGTCGGCGTAGGGCGCCATGCCCTCTTGGATCCACTGATGACCGTCAGCCGACTGGCGGCTTGGGTCATAGAAGTTGTCCAAGAGAGGAAAGCGCGTCACCAGCGCGTGTACGTTCGGCGTGACCGGGGTACCCCCAGCTGCGGAGCCGTCGCCAAACACTGCCAACGAGGGATCGCCATTGCCGGCGGTTACGTCGCCCAGGACCTGATCATAGGTGCGGTTCTCACGGATGATCATGAACACGTGCTTAATGAGCGACGGAGAGCCGATCTTTTCCGGAATTGCCACGGGCGCGGCATTCGGGTTGCCACCGGAGGCAGACTCGATATTCTGTATCCGATTCCAGTGGTTGTACTGGTAAACATCGCTCGTCATCGTCGCCAAGGTCGCGCTGTTCGGCACGGGGACGATGCTGACGGTGCCATTGTCCTGGTGGGTATTGTAGTCGCAGACGCCGTAGTCGCACTCGAACGAATCACGCGTGCCGATGCCCTTGTCGTTGGCAACGATCAGCGCGTTCTGGGCTTCGTCCAGCACGACCGAGCTCGGCGCATAAGCGACCGGAATCATGCCCTCGACGGCATTCTGCACGCCGTTGGCCAGGTTGACCACCGCGACCGCGTTGGCATTGTAAAGCGCGACGTAGGCAACACCATTCTTGGCATCGACAGCGATTGAGTTCGGCGCCGCGCCGTAGGCTGGCTCACCTGCACCGGGCACCCCGATCGGCAGTCCAAGGGAGATCGTCCGCTCTACCGTGTTGGTGGCCGTGTTGATCACCGAGATGGTGTCGCTATAGGTATTGGCGACCAACAGGTGCGGCCCATAAAACGCCATTCCAGTTGGGTGGAAACCACCCGTCGGGATGTTAGCTGTGACCGTCATCGAGGCCAGATCAACCACAGATACGGTACCGGTGATCGCGGCCCCAACCACGGGGTCGGCGACGATTTCAGTACCCGCGGACCATATCTGGAAGTCCGCCTCCGTAGCGGCCCGGCCACCCTCATTGCTGACGTAGGCGGTCGTGCCAGCGTTGTTGATCAGGATGCTGTGCGGGGCATTGCCGACCCGAATCTGCGTACCCTGCTGGTTCGTGACCAAGTTGATCTGGGTGAGAGTGTCGTTCTGGTTCAGCAGCGCGTAGGCGCTCTGGCCATCACTTGAGACCGCAACGCCGCCGGGATAAGAAGTCCACGGACTATAGAATGTTCCGCAGGGCACCGCATAAGCACCCGGAGGGCTGTTCGGAAAACAGCTGATGAAGGAATCGACCGGCTGCAATGGCGGCACACTGATCTGGGCGTCATCTGCTAGCAACCCCTGTGCGTTGACTTTTGCAACGGTAACATTGCTGCTGTCCTGGCTGAACACCAGATACTGGCCATCCGCCGTATAGGTAATGCCGCTATAGCTGCCGCTCGGATCGTTTCCAGCATCCGGGGAGTAATTCTGCAGGACAACACCGGTCCTGGTGTCGAACACCTCGACGGCTCCGTTGCCGTTCGAACTATACGTCCCCATGGTGAGCACGGCGGCGGTGTGGGTCTTGGTATTTGGGTTCAACGCAATAGCCTTCGCGCGGACCTGGATGCCGAGGTTAACCTGTGTACCCGCCGGGTTAATGATCTGGCCACTGCTGACGACCCACGAACCGTTGGGCTGCGGACCGGTGTAGTACGTCGGGTACAGGTTGGACTGAGAGGCAGCGAGCCCCGGAAGGCTCAGCCCCGCCGCAACCACTCCAGCAAGCGGGCGCAGACGGTTGGTCCGAGACTTCTTTCGAGACCTATTTCGAAACTTATTTCGAGACATATACCGTTCTCCTTGGATTTTTTGGTGACGGAGCGTTAGTAGAAGGGACTTCGTAGCGGTTCGCATCCTGTTTCTCCAACAGGTTTGGCACGAACACTCATCGCACCACGGGGAGTAGCTTACTTTTGAGAAAGGGACACCAGCATGACGGCGAGATTACATTTTCGTAATCTTGCTGTTTCTCAGTTACAGCCGGTGCACGGCCTTGATTAGCAGGCTGCCAGCCGCGGCGTGGCCATTTCGGATCGTGACAAACTACGAGGGAGCGGTCAT
>JASHTD010000235.1 GCA_030040725.1 Candidatus Sulfotelmatobacter sp.
GGTGGAAGAAGCGGGCGAGTGGCTCCTGATCATCAAGACGACTGGACCGGCTTTCAACGAAGTGCGCACTGCAATCGCCGATCTGCACTCCTACGAACTGCCGGAGTGCGTCTGCTTGATCGTAGAAGACGGGTCCGTGAATTATTTGCAATGGATTGGAGAGTCGGTCACGGCTGCCGAATAAAGAGGAATTCTTAGCCTGCGGTAGCGCTCAGATTCAGCCGCCAGTAATCCAGACAAAACGCGGGCGTATCGGCAGCGGCTTGCTCAACCAGGTTGTCGATAAAAGCTGTGCGCAAGTCTTCCGCAGTCAAAAGCGCCAGATGCCTCTGAAGGATGACGTTGGAAATAAATTCTCTGTACTGCTGCGCGTTGTCGAGCACAGTCGGCGCGGCTTCAACCGAAGTCGATACTTTAGAGAAACCCGCGCGGCGAAGTGTCTCTGCTGCTTCTTCAGCGGTTTGAAACAACCACGGCTCACGAAATCCAGAGAAGAATTCACGAAACTTCGGAACACTCATCAGAGCGCTGACTCGCTGCCGGAAAACCGCCAGATTCGGCCCGCCGCCGCACTGGGATTCCAGCCACCCGCCGGGATGCAGCACGCTATGAAGACTTCTGAACAATAGATCGTGATCGAGCACCCAGTGGAACGCCGCCGTGCTCACGATGCCACCGAATACGCGCCCGAAAGGCAGGTCCAGCAGATCGCAAGCAACCAGCGACAACCGGCTGTTGAAGTGTGCGTGCAGATGTTCCCTCGCCTTCCGCAACATGTGCTGGGAGAGATCAATTCCCACGACCCGGCCGCCAGGCAGTGCCTCGAGCAACTCGCCGGTGAGACGCCCCGTGCCGCAACCAGCATCCATCACGTCCTCATCCCCGCGAAGATGCAACCGGGCGAGCACTTTCTTGCCCCAACTGACTTGCGGCGCTGACAACCGGTGATAAATGTGAGCGTCCCACTCGCGAGTCGAGGAGGGTTGTGTGGTTGGTGTTTGCTTCTCTGCCAAGAAAATATCCAAGAGGATTCCGGAAGCGCTTCTACGCTGTACAAGCACTGCGTTAGAGTTGGTTACCCTCCGAGCTGCTTGCTCCCGGCAAGACTTCTAAATTGCTGCCAGGCCGAGTTCCAGATCTTCGAGAATATCCTGCACATCCTCAATTCCTACCGAAATGCGCACCATGCCGTCGGTGATGCCAATGGCTTTTCGTCCTTTTTCACCGAGGGCCGCGTGCGTCATGGTCGCGGGATGGGAAATCAGTGTCTCTACCCCTCCCAGCGACTCGCCCAGTGAGCACACTCGCAGCTTCTTGAGCATCTTGTTGGCATTTTTGAGAGACCCGGTCTCGAAAGTGATCATGGAACCGAACCCGCTCATCTGCCGCTTTGCGAGCTCATGCTGCGCGTGGCCGGCCAGCCCGGGATAAAAAACCTTGTCCACCTTGCGATGGTTCGCAAGAAAATCAGCAACGATGCGGCCGTTGTGATCGTGAATATCCATTCGCGCGGCGAGCGTCTTCACACCACGCAGTAGCAGCCAGCATTCGAATGGAGAAAGAATCGCACCGGCGGCTTTCTGCAGAAAAGCCAATTGCTCAGCCTGGTCGGGCCGCGTGCATACAACTACGCCACCAAGTCCATCGCTGTGTCCGTTCAGGAATTTTGTGGTCGAGTGCACCACCATGTCTGCCCCCAGAGCCAGCGGCTGCTGAAAGTATGGGGACATGAAAGTATTGTCTACAACTAGGTCGATCTTTTTTCGCCGACAAATCTTACTGATCGCCGCCAAGTCGCTCAGGCGCATGAGCGGGTTTGTTGGCGTCTCCACATAGACCATGCGCGTGTTTTTACGAATGGCGTGCTCCACATTCCCGGCAGCGGAGGTGTCAATGTAGGAAAACTCAAGCCCGTAGCGGCTTAGCACCTGGTTGAACAGGCGTGGCGTGCCGCCATAAAGATCGTTGCCGCACACCACGTGATCGCCCGACCGCAGAAGCGACGCCACCGCATTGATCGCAGCCATGCCACTTGCAAAGACTCGCGCCGCAACACCGCCTTCAAGCGATGCAAGATTTTCTTCCAGCCTCGCTCGGGTTGGATTCGAGACACGCGAATATTCGTATCCCTTGTTCTCTCCAATTCCCTGCTGCACGTACGTCGAGCTTAAATAGATGGGAACGTTGACCGCGCCGGTCAATGGATCGGGCTCTTGTCCATTGTGGATGGCGCGGGTTGCGAAGCCAGGCTTTCTATTAGTCTTCATGGTTGCGATCTATCGATCGCGCAGGCGATCGAATAATTGAGGCTCAGACTCCGCCCTCGAAAATCTTTTTTGAGAGATATCGCTCCGCCGAATCCGGAATAATGGTCGCCACGCGCTTCCCAGCGCCTAACCGACGCGCGATCTGGAGTGCCGCAAACACCGCCGCCCCGCCGCTCGATCCCGCCAGCACGCCTTCCTGCGCCGCAAGGCGCTTTACGGTGCCGAACGCATCTTCGTCGTTCACCGCGATCACCTCGTCGCACACAGCACGGTCGAACGTAGCCGGAATGAAACTTGCGCCAATCCCTTCCACCTTATGCGGTCCAGCTTCGCCGCCGCCGAGCACCGATCCCTGCGTTTCTACTGCAATCGCCAGCACTCCTGGAACGTGCCGTTTGACGTATCGCGCGACGCCGGTGAAGGTTCCGCAGGTTCCGCAGCCCACGACGACAGCATCGACCCTGCCCTCCATCTGCTCAAACATCTCCACTGCTGTAGTCTCATAGTGATAATCAGGGTTGGCCATATTTTCGAACTGCCCAGCCATAAAGGCGCTCTTGTCCCGCGCCACAAGCTCCTTGGCGCGGCGAATCGCTCCCGACATTCCCTCCGCATCCGGAGTGCGCTCGACCTCCGCTCCGAGGGCGCGCATGATGATCACTTTTTCCTGAGAGAAGTTCTCTGGGACAAACAATTTGACTTTGTATCCTCGGTTCACCCCAATCAAAGCTAATCCGATTCCCGTATTTCCCGCGGTGGCTTCAACGATGGTTCCTCCGGCAGCAAGCTTCCCTTCCCGCTCAGCGCGCCGGATGATTCCAATGGCAGCACGATCCTTCACGCTGCCGCCGGGGTTCAAATATTCAAGTTTGGCAAAAATATCGGCCGAGCCCGCCGGAACCAGCTTTTTCAGGTGAAGCATGGGAGTGAGGCCGACCAGGTCGGTAATATCTTCGGCCACAGTAAGCTGAGAAATTTCAGAGCTCTTCAAGTGCACGTTACAGGTTACGGGCACCGGATGGAATCGTCAATGCACGGAAGCCATGAGGGCAGGCTTCGGAAGTTCAGTAAGGCAACGGTCGGGCCGCCGGCCAGAACATGGCACACTACCGCATCTCGCCGGTGGCCACTTGCGTGGTCGCGTAGTAGCCACTCTTGGTCCGCACGGTTAGCTTGCCGTGCCCCTTGGCTTTTGCTTCGACTTTGATCTGCCGGAAGCCGCCGGTTGACTTCGGATTCGTGGGCTTATAGCCAATGATGTACTGATTGCGAATGTCGTGCGCAATCTGCTTGCTGATGTCGTCCACTTCATCGAGCGTCCTCGGGAAGAAAGCGATTCCCCCGGTTCGCTGCGCGATGATCTCCAGCGCACGCTTGGCACGATGAGGATGCTCCTCATCCCCCAAAAGCCCAATCGTGTAAACCTGCGGACCGTTTTCACCCTGAAGTTGCTTTATTGCTTCTTCCAGGCTTTCACGGCTGGCATTGTCCTCTCCGTCCGTCACCACGAACAAAACTTTTCGTTCCAGCCTGGCATCCCTAGCCAGATGGTCGGCCGAGGCGACGACGGCCTCGTAAAGCGCCGTTCCTCCCTTGGCGTCGATCTTCTCCAGAGCCTCTTTCAGCTTCAAAAGATCGTTGGTGAAGTCCTGGTCGAGATAGTATTCGTCATTGAAATTCACCAGAAACACCTCGTCTCCGGGATTGCTATAGCGCACCAGGTTCAAAGCTGCCTGGTTCACCTTGGTGCGCTTTTCGCGCATCGACCCCGAATTGTCAATCACAATGCCCATGGAAACCGGGATGTCTTCGTGGTGGAACGAAATGATGGCTTGCGGCTTGCCATCCTCGAACACGTGGAAGTCGTTGCGCGTGAGGTTGGTGACAAGATGCTGCCTGTCATCGACCACGGTCGCGTGCAGGAGCACCTCGTCCACATCTTTGCGGATGACATAAGTCCCGTTCTGATCTACAGCCGGCTGCTGATTAGAATCCGCGGGCTTGTTCGTCTGGGCCTGCGAAGTTTGGTGGGAATCGCTCTGCGGCTGGACCGCCTCGGAGCAAACCGCTCCCGGCACACAGATTATCGTCAGGCAGATTAAAAGAAGTTTGAAACTCGCAGCCAGGTTATTCTTCGGGAGCGTAATATCCGGTCCTCGCATACACTCGGAGTGGCGGCAATCCTTTCGGTGGCAATAGTTTGACTTTTATCTTACGCCATTTGCCGTCATGCACCATTTTGCTCGGCCGATAGCCCAACACATATTGATTGCGCAGCTCGACCCCGATCTTCGTCGCCACGTCGGCCAGATCGTTGGGATTCTCGACTGTGAATGCCCGTCCCCCCGTCAGTTCCGTGATCTCGCCGAGCAGGGCCGGACCCAATCGCTCTTCCTCAGTGGGGAAATAGCGGTCGTAAATGCCGATCGCATAGATCATCACATCCGCTTCTTTCACCATGGCCTTGATTTCGCCTTCGGTGTAGCGGCTGTGGTTATCGCCGCCGTCGGAGATGATCAGCAATGCCTTCTTCGAATATTTTGCCTGGCGCATCTTCACGATGCCCATATAAATGGCATCCAGCAAGGCGGTGCGCTTCTGGGGCACGGCAAAGACCAGCTTGCTCTGGATCTCATCTACCGAACTGGTGAAATCGCTTACCAGTTCGGGTTCGTCAGAAAACGTAATCATGAAGAACTCGTCCTGCGGATTGGCGGTCTTGAAAAACTCCATAACCGCATCCTTGGCACGGTCCATTTTGCTGGCCATACTTCCGCTGGAATCAAATATCACGCCGAGCGACACCGGCGCGTCTTCGCTCGAAAAAGTCTTGATCTCCTCTTTCGAATTGCCCTCGAAAAGCTGGAAATTCTCTTTGTCGAGCCCGGTCACAAGCCGGTTCATGGGATCGGTAATCGTCACCGGCACGAGCACCAAGTCTACGTCGACTTTCAGCGGGCGGATGCGCGAGTTCAGCGTAGGAAGCAAATTCTGATTCGTTGTGTCCGCAGGCTTCGAGTCGGCTGTCTCGCGGGGCACAACGTGAACGTCCTCGATGTTCGTTTGCGCAGCTGCCAAAGGCGGTTGAATGGAAGCTACCCACAGAATAACTAGGACGATCGAAAGGGCAGGCATAAGCCGGCTCGACCGCGTGATTAAGTTCCAGGGTCGAGAGAGGGGGGAATTCGGAACTGGCACCTTGTGGCCTGAAAACAGGGACCGATCAAGGGGGGCCATACGCACCTCAATGGCCGCGATGGTATCACAGCTT
>JASHTD010000236.1 GCA_030040725.1 Candidatus Sulfotelmatobacter sp.
CCGCAGATCGATAAGTTGAGCGGGGAGTTGGTGGAGGGGGTGGGAGCGGCGGCAAAAGAAGCGGGCGTGCCGCTGTGCTGGAATCGCGTGGGGTCGATGTTTACGTGGTTCTTTACGCCGGGACCGGTGACGGATTGGGAATCGGCATCGAAGGCGAATACGGAACAGTTCGGGAAATTTTTCCGGGGGATGCTGGAAGCGGGAGTTTACTTGCCGCCATCACAGTTCGAGGCAGCGTTTCTGGGCGCGACACATACGCCGGAGGATGTGCAGCAGACGATTGCGGCGGCGAAGCAGGCGATGGCGGCGGCGAAGGGGTAGTATGTTCCTAATCTGACAGCCAGATCTTACTCGAGTAAATTGTCATCGGTAGGGATCCTTCGACTGCGGTTTTGCTTCGCAGTTGCGAAGCAAAATCCTCGCTCAGGATGACAATCGCGGGAGGCGCGCACTGGCGGGGCGATGACCGTTGATGATCTGCATTGCCAGGAACGGCAATGCCCAAGGATCCTCGAGTGCGGTTTTGCTTCGCAATTGCGAAGCAAAATCCTCGCTCAGGATGACAACGTGCTCTTCAGCATTTCGGGGATGGTCACGAATTCGAATCCTTCTTTCTTATAGCGTTCGACGAGGCGATCGGTGGCGAGGATGGTTTGGGAACGGTCGGCGCCGATTTGCTTATGACCTCCGTCGTGGAGAAGGATGACGTCTCCACCGCGAACTCTGCTGGAGATTTTCCTTTCAATTTCGGCTGCGGGCGGAGAGTTCCAGTCATAGCCGGTGATGTTCCACATAATTGGTTCGAACCCGAGTTCGCGGGCGACGCGAAGAACGGCGGGACGTCGCCCGCCGAAGGGTGGGCGAAAGAGATTGGAGTGCGAGCCGATGGAATCTTCGATTGCTGAGCGGCAGTCGGCAAGTTCGCGACGGATTTCTTTTTCGCTTTTGAAAATCAACAAGGGATGGTTGAAGGTGTGATTGCCGATGGTGTGACCGGCCCGGGAAATTTCGCGGGCGATCTGTGGGAACTGCCGAACGTAGCGGCCGATGAGGAAAAAAGTGGCGTGGACGTTGTGTTTGGCGAGGACATCCAGCAAGCGTTGGGTGTGGGGATCGTTGGGACCGTCGTCGAAGGTGAGGGCGAGTTGGCGAGAGAGGCCTGGATTTCCGATGAATGTTCGGCCGTACAACTGGCCGGTGGGGGACATCGACTGATAGCCTGCGGCGACGGCGGCAGTGGCGGAAGCAAGCGTGATGGCCGAGCCGAGCATGCGAGGATTGTAAATGGGTTTTCGATTGGCGTACTTTGCGATGTAATTAAGGAAGCGAGCCGAACGCGCGGTATTGGCGTCGCAAGAGCGCGACGCGCGACTCGCCCAGATTCCTCGCTGTGCAAAGAGCGCTTGCTCGGAATGACAGCCGAGAAGGCTGTTAACTGATCGCGCAATTGTCACCTGGCGGGATACGAGATATCCTGCGAATTCCGAAAATCGTACGAGGCATTTTTCGAAAACATGGCGAATCTTTTTGAGCTGCCGCGTTACATTGCAGTGGAAGGTCCGATAAGAGTAGGGAAAAGCACGCTGGCACGGATTCTGGCGGAGCGACTGAAGGCGCAGCGTGTGATGGAGCCGGAGTCGAACCCGTTTTTGGGCGCGTTCTATGAAGGCGAACGGGGCGCGGCATTTCAGGCGCAATTTACGTTTCTGGTGCAGAGGTTCGAGCAGTTGCTGGCGCTGGACTTGGGGCCAACGTCGCAGAAGACGGTGGTAGCGGATTACATCATCGAAAAAGATAAATTGTTCGCCTGCCTGAATCTGACCGACCAGGAATTAGACACTTACAACCGGTATTACAACTATTTCCGGGAGCTGCTGCCGACGCCCGATCTGGTGATTTATCTGCAGGCGACGCCGGAGGTGCTGAAGAAACGCTTGCGAAAGAAAAATGCCCCGAGCGAACGGGCGGTGAGCGACGAGTATCTGGAAGAAGTGGTGAAGGCGTATGAACACTTCTTTTTTCATTACACGTCTTCGGATTTGCTGATTGTGAACACGTCGGATATTGATTTTGTCGAGCGGAATGACGATTTGCAGGAGTTGCTGCGCAAGGTGAGCGAGCCGATCAAGGGGACGCAATACTTCCTGCCGCTGGGCGGACAGGAAGCGGTGGGAGCGTGAGTTTCAGGTTGGCGGGTGCGAATCCCCACTTCTCGCAAAAGAGGCGAGAAATGGGGCACCCACAAATGTAAGTCCTTGAAAACGCTTGCTGCAATGCTGTCGACGATCAAGACTGCTTGGGACTAAAATAGCTGAAGCATCCGTGCGGATGCGAACAGGCTCTATCCGGCTGGGCTGGAGGGGCACTGGAGGACAAGATGAGTATTACCTCGATGGGCGGGTGTCTGCCTGGCGATCCGCGTTCTGAACGAGCTTATTCCGAAAGCTCTTCCGTAAATCAAGCCATTCCAAAAATCACGACCGCCACGCTGCGGGAGTTGAAGCTTCGTC
>JASHTD010000237.1 GCA_030040725.1 Candidatus Sulfotelmatobacter sp.
GTCGTGGGAATTTCCGGCGTGGAGCGGCAATACAACACTTTATTGATGGGGACGAACGGCGCGCGCCGGGAACTGGTCAACAGCCACGGCCGCGAGGTCGGCCTTTTGGATGAAACGGATGCGATTCCTGGAAAACAGTTGAAGCTCACGGTCGACGTCGATCTGCAGATTGCCGCGGAAGAGGCGATGGAAGGCAAGAACGGTGCGATTGTCGCAATGGATCCACGCAATGGAGAGATTCTCGCGATGGTGAGCCGGCCGACTTTTGATCCCCAAAGCTTTTCTGTGAGGGTTACGCGCGACGAGTGGCAGAAGCTGGTCGACGACGAAAACCATCCGTTGATGAACAAGGCGATTCAGGCGCAGCTGGCGCCCGGTTCGACGTTCAAAATCATCATGGCCACCGCTGGCCTGCAGGAAGGCGTAGCGCAGGATATGCATGTGATCTGCAACGGCGGCGCCGTTTTCTACGGACGTTATTTTCAATGCTGGATCTCCGAACGCCATCGCACGCACGGTGAGGTCGATATCAGCAAGGGGATTTATCAATCCTGCGATGTGTTCTTCTATACGCTGGCGGAGAAGCTTGGCATCGAACGCATCGCCAAGTATGCCAGCATGCTGGGCCTGGGGCAGAAAACAGGCATCGACTTGCCAAACGAGGTGAGCGGCGTAATGCCCTCGGAGGAGTGGAAGCTGCGCAACTTCCATCAGAAATGGTTCGCCGGGGAGACGATTTCCGTCGGTATTGGTCAGGGAGCGGTAGCCGTAACTCCGATTCAACTGGCGAGAGCCATTGGCGGCATTGCGAGCGGAGGCGTGTTGGTTCGTCCGCATGTCGCGTTTCCCGGCGAACTGCCGCCCGGTTTATCTCCCGCGTCGAGTGGTAGCGATAAGGTTCAAATTCCGCTCGATCCAAAAAACTGGCAGATCATCACCGATGCCATGGCAGACGTGACTTCGCCGCACGTCGTGGACGCCAACGGTGTTGCCTGGTCGGGCACCGCTGCCGCGGCTCACTTGCAAGGCATCGATTTTGCTGGAAAAACGGGAACAGCTCAAACCATCAGCGGATCAGCCAAAGCGAAAATCGCCAACGGCAAGGCGCGGTTCAAGAACAATGCCTGGTTCGTGGGAGTGAGCCCGCGGCGGAATCCGGAGATCGTCGTTGCCGTGCTTTGGGAAGGCGGCGAAGAAGGGCCATTGGCCGCGCGCGTTTGTGCGCAGGTCATCAAAGCTTACGTCGACAAGGAACGCCAGATCCCGGCCAAGCTGGCCAGCGGCCGGGCCCCGGATACGAGCATTGACGTCGGCGCGGTGTGGACCGTTCCTGGACCTGATGGCGAAAACGACAAACTGCAAGGCGGCCACTTTCCGCTTGCGTTAGGGAGAACTGCCTCCGTGCTAGCAAGCGCTGCGCCTGTGTTGGGCAATGAGAAACAATAACTGGCAACTGACAACTGAGAACTGATTGGCATGGCACGCTACGTTTCATTTCGTGATTTCGACTGGCTGCTGCTGGTCTTTGTGCTCCTGATTTGCGCTCTGGGTGTGATGGAGATCCAGAGCGCCACGGTTCACACAAAGTTTGCCGGGGCGAACATCAAGCAGGTTTATTGGATCGCGGCGGGTGTCGGCTTGATGTTCCTGGTCAGCATGGTGAGCTATCAGGCGTTGCTCGATCAAATCCACTGGTTCTATATTGCGGCGCTTGTCTCTTTGATGGCGGTTCTGGTTTTTGGGACAAAGGCTCTGGGAGCTAAACGCTGGATCAAAATGCCCGGCGGAAACCATTTTCAGCCATCGGAATGGGTAAAGCTGATCCTTATCCTGGCCGTCGCTAAATATTTTGCTGACCTGAGACAGCGGGGGCTCTCATGGTCCGATCTGCTGAAAGCGGGCGCGATTGTTGTGGTGCCGATGCTCATGGTTCTAAAGCAGCCGGATTTGGGTACGGCTCTTACCTACCTGCCGATCGCGGCAATGGGGATCTTCCTTGGTGGCCTCCAATGGAGACAGGGAATTGTCATCGCCCTGCTGGCTGCAATCGGTGTGGGGGCGGTATTTTTTGTGCCCCGGGTTCATGTGCTGAAGTCTTACCAGAAGCAGCGGTTGACCAGCTTTGTCGATCCCGATCTCGATCCCCAGGGTTCTGGGTACCAAGTTGAGCAATCCCTGATTGCGGTAGGTTCTGGGGGATTATGGGGCGGCAAAGGCTCGCAAACACACGGAGCTTTCCTGCCGGTGCCGCAGACCGACTTCATTTTTGCAGCCTTTGCCGAAGAACACGGATTCGTCGGCGCTTTGGGGGTTCTACTGTTATACTTCATAGTGCTGATGCGTTTGACCCAGAACGCGCAAACGGCGCCCGACCGCGCTGGCACGTTCGTGGTGATGGGTGTGGTAGCTGTGCTCAGCTTTCATATCCTGGTCAATGTCGGTATGGTGGTCGGCTTCATGCCGGTCACCGGAATACCTTTGCCGCTAATGAGTTACGGCGGGTCTTCCGTGCTTTTCATGTTCCTGGCGCTGGGGATGGTGATGAACGTCCGAATGCGCCGCTTTGTGAATTAACCGGCCAGGCCGGCGATTCAGTAACGTTCAGAACCGGGTTCAAGAGTCTTTTGAACCGCGAGATTGGACTGACAGTAGTTGCAAGTGAGCAGTTGCCGTGTCAAGGGCACGGCCCCAAAAATATCGATCGCTCTCGCGTAAAGAGAGCATTTTACCGGTCATTCGAGCCATGGAAGGCCGGGCAGGATTGAAGACAGAACGCCGCTGGCAGGGAAACGGCCCCCCGACCCGAAACGGTCTGAGAGTGCGGTCACAAACCGGCAGGCGAAAAGCGAAAAGTGCAAAAGATATCCAAGCTTGTGCAGCGGATTCGGCCCGGGACCAATGTCCCGAGCCCCAACCGTCCCCCGTCCAAGGGTCTTATCGCGTCGCTCGATCCTTCCGCCTTCCTCGCTTCGATCCGGTGAAGACCTGCTGACGACAGCAGGACCGGAGTATCCATGAACAAAGAGTTGTTTGTTTCTTCCACGCCTCACGAAACCAAAGTCGGGCTGGTGGAAGACGATTTGCTCGCAGAAGTTTACCTCGAGCGCGAAAATGAATACACCCTGGCGGGGTCCATTTATAAGGGTCGCGTGACCCGGGTTCTGCCTGGAATGCAGTCGGCTTTTGTCGACATCGGCCTCGAACGCGATGCTTTCCTTTACGTTTCCGACTTTATGGAACTGGAAGAGCACGACGAGGATGTAACCGATGTCATTCCCGCGAATCGGGCGGTACAGGATTTCCGCCCGCAGCCTGCGGGCACAACGGAATCCTCCAGTGAAGTCCAGACTTCCTCGTCCGAAGGTTCGACAGAGCCAGAACAGGACACCGGTTCCGAGCTGGGTTCTAATCAGGCTGGAGATGCAGGGGCTCAGAGGTTAGCTCCGGCATCGCCCGAGGGCTATACCGCAGGAGAACCGCAAGAGCGGGAACGTGGAGGTTGGCGAGGCCGCCGCCGCCGTCGCGGTGGGCGCCGGGACGGGCGAGGCGAGGGCCGAGATCGAGGGTTCGATGCACGTTCGGCTCGGCCTGCTGGTGAGATGACTTCTTCCACTCCCTCATTCCGTACGCCGGAATCGGGCAGATCGCAGTTTGGGCCGCCCGCGGGTTATCAACCGATCCTGCTGCCCGGGGAGTCCATTTCAAAATACCGGGGAATGTCCCAGAGTCAGGCCGTGGCGCCGCAAACTGGTCAGGAAGTGAGTCCTGATTCTCCGAGTGAGATTTCAACTCAATCCGTCGCTCCGGTCGCGTCGGTTTTTCCGGAAGATGAGCCGATCTTTTTCAATCGCGCTAGCGGACTAAGTGAGACCGAGGCAGGGGAATCGCACAACGCCATAGAAAGCGCACAACCGGCTCCGGCAATTGAAGCATCAACCCCGGTCGACTGGAATCGGGAGTTTCGGCGACCAGAACCGACAGGAGTGGTCGAATTTGCAGAGAAGCGTGAGCCGCAGAAGTCCATTGAACGCGGGCTTGTCGAAGTTGAACATGAAGTACCTACGCCATCCGCGTCCAGCATCCCGGCGTTTGCCGCTCCCGGAACTCTCGAGGAAGAAACCATCGAAGAGGACGAAGCCGACGCGGTGCGCTATGAGGGAACCTCCGACGAGGGCTATGAGGAATTTGAAGAAGAGACTCGGGCAGCCGGAGACGATTCGGGGAACGGCGAGCGGGCGCTTCCCGAGGTTCGCGAGACCGTAGCGGAGATTCATATGTCGTCCTTGGCCGAGTCAGGCGCTGCGCTTACCGAGGGCGCCCCCGAGCCAGAAGGTGAAGAAGACTCGGAAGAATACGAATTGGAAGAAGCTCAGGCGGAAGCGGAGGCCATGCTGGATGCAGAAGCGCGTGGCAATGGCACGGTCGATGCCAGCGCGGAGGTGCGCGCTCCCTCGGGAGCGGTAGGCTACACCCAGCGCTCTCCTCGTCCCCGGCCGGCTTACGAGCGTCGTGGTGGGGGACGCCGTGGAGGGCGCCGCTTTCCTCGCCGCCAGTCGCAGGACGTTCCCAAGATCAGCGATCTGCTGAAAGAAGGCCAGGAGATTCTGGTGCAGATTGCCAAGGAACCGATCGGCAAGAAAGGCGCGCGCATCACCAGCCACATCGCGTTGCCCGGTCGCTTTCTCGTCTACATGCCGACGGTGAATCATACCGGCGTTTCCCGCAAAATCGCCTCCGATGAAGAGCGGCAGCGATTGAAGCGCATCGTGATGAGCGAGCGGGACAATGGTCACGGTGGTTTTATCGTCCGCACCGCGGCGCAGAACGCCGGCGAAGACGAACTGCGCGCCGATATCCGCTTCCTTAAAGGGTTGTGGAATGACATTAAGACCCGAGCCGAGAATTCCAAGCCTCCGGCTCTGATTTACCACGACCTGAACGTCGTCGAGCGCGTTTTGCGCGACCAGGTGACGTCCGACTTTTCCGTGATCTGGGTCGATACCGAACCGGAGTACGAGCGGATTCTGCGCTTCTTCAATCGCTTTCAGCCCGGGCTGGTGAAGCGGGTCAAGCTCTACACCAAAGAGACGCCGCTGTTCGAACAATTCGGCCTGGCCGATGAAATGAACAAGGCGCTCAAGTCAAAAGTTTGGCTGAAGAGCGGCGGGTACATCGTCATTAACCAGACCGAGGCGCTGGTTGCGATCGACATCAACACCGGCAAGTATGTGGGCAAAACTTCACGCCTGGAAGACACCATCGTCAAAACCAACGTCGATGCGATCAAAGAAATCGTGCGGCAGGTTCGCCTGCGCGATCTCGGCGGCATCATCATCATCGACTTCATTGACATGGATGAGCGCCGCAACCGGCAGCGCGTCATGCAGGCGCTCGAAGAAGAACTTCGCCACGATCGCGCGCCGTCAAAAGTCCTGCAGTTCAACGATTTCGGCCTGGTGGCTATCACGCGCAAGCGCGTCAAACAATCACTGGAACGCACCATCGGCGCACCCTGTCCGTATTGCCAGTCCACCGGGTACGTGAAATCGGTGACCACGGTCTGCAACGAAATCTATGTGGAGATGCGCAAGATCGCCAAGCACCTGGAGCACGAGGACGTGATGCTGCGCGTAAATCCGGATGTGGCGAAGGAGTTGAAGGGCAACAATGGACGGTTGTTGAATGAGATGGAAGAACTCACCAAGCGCACGATCATTGTGAAGAGTGATCCCGCGCTGCACCAGGAGCAGTTCGACATCAACTAGCTGCTTTGGAGGGTGCGGCTTTCAGTCGGGCCGCTCGATTCAAAAGGTCAGGGAAGCGCACGGCTCGAGCCGTGTTACGTCTACATGCTATTCGGCTTTTCCAAGACCCCTACCGTAATCGCGATGTCGGAAATGGCATTTCTTAATGCCAAATGCCATTATATAATGGCATTCATGACCACCACCCTGACTCTCGATAAAGCCGGACGCGTCGTCCTGCCCAAGCCAGTCCGCGACGAAATGCAGCTCCGCGCGGGCGATTCGCTGGAACTGGAAAGCTCCGAGGATCGTATCGTGCTTCGCCCGCGCAGGGGAGGAACTGGCTTGCACAGGAAGCAAGGAATCTGGGTCTTCAGCACCGACGAGCCGATTTCGGCGGAAGCTACGGACAAAATTCTTCGCGAAATGCGCAATGAACGCGAGCTTAGGTTCTTGGGCAATCTTGCTCCACGCGCTTCGCGACGGAAGAAGAGACGGTGAAATGGTTTTTCGATAGCTCGGTTCTCGTACCGGCGTTGTTGCCGGCCCATATCCACCACGCTCGCAGCTTCGCGGTTTTCGCTGCCGCGAGTCCGAAGAATGCGGGTTGCGCAGCCCACAGCCTAGCCGAGGTTTACTCAACCCTCACTAAGTACCCCGGAAAAGAGCGCCTGAGCGCTGAATACGCGGCTCTGCTTATTCAGCAAATTGAGGAGAGGCTAACCCTGGTATGGCTTGACGACGATGAGTATAGCGCCGCGATCCAGCGCATGGCGAGCATGGGCATCGTGGGAGGCGCCGTCTATGACGGACTGGTTGCGGCGTGTGCTCTCAAGGCGGGAGCGGCCCGCCTCTACACCTGGAATGTACGACACTTCAGTTTGCTGGGTCCGGAGATGGAGAAGCTTGTAACAATGCCGCCGGCGGCTTAGCTGCCGGGGTGCGCCAAAGTCTTAACGGCTATGTCGGATCGGTTGCGCAATTTCTTGACGGTTTCATGAATGGCCGTGGCGGAGGTCGCGTCGCTTTTTTCGGCGGCCTTGGCTACGCTTCCTGCTTCCTCGGTCGTACTGCTGACAATATCGAGCAGAACGACGAGCGCGTCGGCATGAAGCTTCCACAACGATGACATGCTCTGGCTGCGCTTGATTTCTTCCAACTCAGTGTTGATGCGGGCGATACAGGAAACGGAGCGAATGAGCGTACGCGCGACATCGGCGCGCAAGCTTTTTTCCTCGAGGAAGGTCGCGCTATAGGCGTCCGCTTCCGCCGGGCTCAACATTAAATTGAAGAAGCGCATGGGTACGATTTGCCGGTATTTGGGATCGGCCACGCGAACAAAAACACGAATCGATTCCTCGACGCGCCGGAGTTTGCCCTCTTCCGCAGAGATCTGTTGTGCGGTGATAACCGGTGGCTGAAACGCCTGCGCCGCAACTGGTGCTTTTGCAGCGGCCACACGCGCCGGTTTTGCGGCCGCCGTCGACCGGTTCGAAGATGGAATCGCGCTGCCCGCCGCCGGCGCCAGCAGCGACTTGCGGATCGGCGGACGCCGGTCCAATTCTTTCTTCAGCCGGGAAACCCGGCGGAACTTTTCGAGTGCATTACCGTAGTCGGCTTTCAGCATCTCGTTCTGCTCGATTGCAGCAACATGCTCGACCGTGACCTCTACGCCATCTACCGTGCTCAGAATGCTGCCACCCATCTCTTCCAGAGCCTGTGCGAATTGTTTGATCTCTCCCAAGGCCTTGGTAAAGAGCAGGTCGAAGCGCTCGCCGAAGGCAGCGTTGTGGGCCGCGACCGTAGCCAGTACACCCGGGTGGTAGAAGGAAGAGTCCAGCCAGCGCTTGATCTCACGAACTCTCGAAACAATTCCGGAATCCATCAGCGCATTGAAGTCGCGGTAGCGGGCGATTTCTTCACGCAGGGGATCGAAATTGCGCAGCAATTGCACGTGCTCCTCCGGAAGCTGCGGAACGTCGGTATCGGCCAGAATTTCAATCAAAGCGATTTCGAAAGGTGAAAGCGGAAGAGCGCCATCCAGGCCATAACCATGCTGCTCCCACTGGCCGGAGACCCGCGGGTGGCGATAGAGAAAAGTGGCTATGAGGTCGGTTTTATCGCGGTTGATATCGCTGGGCTCACGGCGGCGGACAAAATAACGCAGCAAGGCTTCGGCCACTTCCGAATCGGTCTCGGGCGTAAGCGCCTGCCGCAGCATTGCCGGAGTGATCGCCATATCCAGCACATGCAGCCATCGATACATGCGGGAAAGAGTTTCGGGAAGACCTTCATCCGATTGGCGAAGCGATGCCTCATCCAGTCCGCTCGGAATGGGCACATCGCCGCCGAGCGAGTCGCGCATCAGCTTCTGGTAAAAACCCTGGACGGTCGCCAGGATCGACAGCTCAAATTTAAGGTCCTCGGCCAAAAAATCGCTCCGCAAAGCGAGATTCTCCCGTTGGATGAGAGAATTCTTACCGCTGTTTCAGTAAAGACGAAAGTTACCAGTGCCGCAAGTTACCACCGGAACGGTCCTGTCAACTGGACTTCGGCATTCCCCAGAAGTGCATGGACTTCTGCGTCACGGGGTTTCTAGATTTCGTACGTCCAGCTGGACGCCTTGTTCGGGGCGCTGGTAAGCCCCTCTCAGGTGTGGGGCGCTGTGCGGATCAACGACCTTGGACCTCAGGTGCCTGAAGATCCCGACGAAGTCGTCGTTGTCGAAGAGGACTGGATCATCGTGAAAGTGCCGTTGCTATTGTTGCATACTCCTGTGCCTTTAAGAGTCCAGTTGCCGGTGATCGAGCCTTCGCTTAGCGGCGGTTGGCCGTCTACTTCGGTGCCGGTCACGTTGCCGGTCAAGGTGAGTGTATTGCCTGAGGCCTGCACGATGTACTTGAAGGGGCCGGAGACCTGACCCGTGCTCGGGTTGACGGCACTTAAGACGAGTGATCCAGATTCTTGCCCACCATCGACCGGGAAACAACTCGAAGTGGTGAGGAATTGAAAGTAGTTGATAACCAGGGAACCGTTTGCATTCAGGGTAAATTCCGTGGTGAAACTAAAGCCAGACGCCTCGCCTGCGCCGCCTTGAATTTCGGCGCTCCAGATTCCGGCAGCCGCGGATTGAGCTTGCTGGGTGGGGGTCGGGTTGCTGCAGGCGGTAAAGGAAAACGCCAGGAGCAGCAAGAGTGCAACTTGCTTCATGAATTTTTTTCCCTGAGCTTCTCGCTCCGATGCAATGGTTAGTGCCGCAAGATGTCTGCAGCAAGACTACCGAGATTTTGCCTCTGGGGTCAATCGAAGCCTGGCGGCCCGGAGGAAGCGGAGAGAGTTTCAGGATTTGCCGCCAATCAAGCGCATTTTTTTTCACATTCAGGACGGCGGTTCGTTCGTGCGAGCCACGCCCCTGACAAAATCATTGCTTTCATTCTCTTACGGCGGTTCCATTGTCGTGCTACGGCCTGTCAATTGCACGTATCTTCTGGTTAATTTGTGGGCAGTCTGAAACGCTTTCTCAATGCCGACCGGAAGTGATACCCTGTCGGGTAACGTTGTTAGGGTCTTTTCCTCTCCCTACAAAAATCTGCAAGTGATTGCCGCCGAGCCGCAGCAAAAGTTCAGGACCGCAATCTAGCTAATTATGATTAACCTACTAGACATGACGAATGCAATCGTTCAGGAGGGTTCGCACTTGACCGCTTCGACCAGCCATCTCATCCCGCCGCACGGCGGCGAATTAGTCCAACTCATCGCGCAACCGGAAAGGATTGCCGAGCTCAAAGCTCATTCCAGGGAATGGCCCTCGTGGGATCTGACCCCTCGACAACTCTGCGACCTGGAGCTGCTTCTCACCGGCGGTTTTTCTCCGCTGCGCGGATTTATGACCCGCGCCGATTATGAAGGCGTTTGCCACAAGATGCGGTTGGCCAATGGAACTCTCTGGCCCATACCGATCACATTGGACGTGAGCGAGGAATTTGCCAAGAAACTGACGCCCGGCTCGAGCAAGGTTGCGTTGCGCGATCCCGAGGGGGTCATGCTCGCCGTGCTCAACGTAGAAGAAGTTTGGCAGCCGGATCGCAAAGGCGAAGCGAAGGCGGTCTTCAACAGCACCAGCAGCGCGCATCCGGGAGCGGACTATGCCATCAACAAGGCGAACCCCTGGTATGTTGGCGGAAAGCTTGAGGGCTGCCAGATTCCGTCGCACTACGATTTTCGCAGCCTGCGGCTCACTCCGGCCGAACTGCGCGCGGAGTTTGCCCGTGTGGGATGGCGCCGCGTCGTCGCCTTCCAGACGCGAAATCCTATGCACCGCGCCCACGTCGAACTTACCTTCCGTGCGGCCAAGCAAGTTGAAGCCAACCTGCTAATTAATCCCAGCGTAGGCATGACCAAGCCCGGCGACGTGGATTACTACACGCGGGTGCGCTGCTATCAGTTGCTGCTGCCGAAATTCCCGCAATCGACAGCCAAACTTTCTTTGCTTCCGCTCGCCATGCGCATGGGCGGCCCCCGCGAGGCAATTTGGCATGCGTTGATTAGAAAGAACCACGGCTGCACCCATTTCATCGTGGGCCGCGATCACGCCGGCCCTGGATCTGATCCAGAGACAAAGAAGCCTTTCTATGGGCCATATGAGGCGCAGGAGCTTTTCAAAAAGCACGAGGCCGATATCGGCGTGACCATGGTCAATTTCAACATGATGGTTTACCTCGAAGATCAGGACAGATACGTTCCCGATAACGAGGTTAAGCCCGGCGAGCGCGTGCTCAACATCTCCGGCACGGAACTCCGCCAACGGTTGAACGAAGGGCGCGATATCCCCGGATGGTTCACCTATCCTGAGGTCGTCACCGAATTGCGGCGCAGTTTCCCGCCGCGGCACAAGCAGGGTTTGACCGTTTTCTTCACGGGATTGTCTGGTTCAGGTAAGTCGACCATCGCGAATGTACTGATGACGAAGTTCCTCGAAGCCGGCGGACGTCCGGTGACGATCCTCGACGGCGACCTGGTGCGCAAGCACCTGTCTTCCGAACTCGGATTCTCCAAAGAGCACCGCGACATCAACATCCGGCGCATCGGCTATGTCGCTTCGGAGATCACGAAGAACGGGGGCATCGCCATCTGTGCCCCGATCGCGCCCTACGACGCCACTCGCAAACATGTGCGCCAGATGATCGAGCCTTGCGGCGGATTTATTCTGGTTCACATCGCTACTTCCGTTGACGTCTGCGAACAGCGTGACCGCAAGGGTTTATACGCAAAGGCGCGCGCGGGAATCTTGAAAGAATTCACTGGTATTTCCGATCCGTATGAAGTTCCGGCCGATGCCGAGGTCACGATCAACACGGGCGACTTGTCACCCGAAGAGGCGGCGCAGGAAATCATTCTGCACCTGGAGAGGGAAGGTTTTATCGGACCGACGGCTCAGTCGGCCTAAGTCTCCGAGGGTCGGAAGCTCTACGGCATGGATCTGCTGCTAAAAAGCCTGGTGGGTTTCGTAGTCGGGGCTCTCATCGGAATGACGGGAGTCGGAGGCGGTGTTCTGCTGCTTCCTATCCTCATTTTCGGCCTGGGCGTGCCTCCGATGCGCGCTGTCGGCTCCGATGCCATGTTCAATTTTTTTACGAAGATTGGCGCCAGCGCGGTGCACCTGAAAAAAGGAACAGTGCGCAAGAAGGTAGTTTTGGCGCTGGCCGCAGGCAGTGCTCCAGGATCGTTCATAGGCGTGAATTTTCTGGTTTATCTGCGAAACCACTACGGCAACGGCGTAAATCATTTCATTACCGTTGCGGTGGGAGTGCTGCTGGTCTGCATTCCAACGTTCTTGTTTTTTCAAAAGAAAATCGAAGATCGGGCTGCCACGAAACCGCCGACGATGAAATCCTTCGCATGGATGAGCCTGATCGGGCTAATCGCAGGATTCCTGGTCGGCATCACTTCGGTGGGATCGGGGAGCATCGTGATGATGTTGCTGTTGCTCTTCTACAGCTTTCAGCCGAAAGTGATGGTTGGCACCGACATTGTTCATGCTCTGTTGCTCACCGGCGTTACGAGTTTCCTTCACTTCCGGTTGCACAACGTGGATCTGCACTTGGTGGGCGCTCTATTGATTGGCTCGGTTCCGGGAGGGCTGCTGGGTTCCTATTTGAGCACCCGCGTCCCGGTTCCGTGGCTCAGGCGAATTCTGTGTGCGGTGTTGCTGGCGACCGGTGCGCGCATGCTCATGGCCTGAGCGGGCGATCATGAGAACCTGAAGGCACAAAATATGCAATCTGACCGTTACGCTCAAATCCTTGAACGCATTCAAGCGGCTATCGAGGCCTCGCGCCCGGTATTCGCCCGCTTCACGCCGGGAGCGATTGAAACCGAATATAAAGTCGGTCACGATCCCGTGACCGAAGCCGATCGTGCTCTCGATGCCGTTCTCCGAAAGGAATTGTTGCGCGAGGATGAAGGCTGGCTTTCGGAGGAAAGCGTCGATGATGCTGTTCGGCTTCAGCGCTCGCGAGTCTGGGTGGTCGATCCGCTTGATGGTACAAGGGAATTTGTCAAAGGCATTCCGGAATTCTGCGTTTCCATAGGCTACGTGGAAAATGGACGCCCCGTAGCCGGCGGAATCTACAACCCCGTGACCGATGAGACCTTGCTGGGATCGCTCGATTCTGGCGTGACCTATAACGGAAATGCGGCACAGCCAAGTCAGCGAAAAAGTTTGGACGGCGCGCTCGTGCTAGCCAGTCGCAGCGAAGTGAAGCGCGGCGAATGGAAGGTATTTGAGAATTCGTCGCTGACTATCCGCCCCATGGGATCGGTTGCCTATAAGCTCGCGCTGGTTTCGGCAGGATTGGCCGATGTCACCTTCACGCTGACGCCCAAGAACGAGTGGGATGTAGTCGCTGGAGCCGCGCTAGTCGAGAGCGCAGGAGGCTTCGTCAGTACTCTGGAGCGAACCAGCCTGACCGCCAACCGCCGGGATCCGCTTCTGTCGGGTCTGTTGGCCTGCGGACCGTTCCTGAAAAACGAACTGCTCGCTCTCGTCGAGCCTCACATTCCTGTGGCAGAACAGAGTCGATAACTGTTCCCGTATCGACGGACAGGCGCATGCTATTTTCAGCAGTGCGGCTTTCTTCTCATTTGAACTCATGACCAGCCTCTACATCACAGGCGGCCGACAGCGTGGCACCATTTTTCGGAAGCTGGAGGAGTGGCAATCTTACGAGCAAGCGCTGCTCATTGAGTTGGAGACTGCGACCAATCAGTCTTGTGCGCGCATCGAGTATGTATCGCCGGCAGAAGCTTGTGCGGATCAACTGCCGTCCATTCTTTTCAAGTCAGCATCCCTGCATAATCGCAAGCTCTACGCCTGCACCTCTACCGAGATCTTGATTTACGAGGTTCCGGGGTTTCGGCTGTTGCACTACGTTTCCTTGCCCTGCTTTAACGATCTCCATCACGTTTGCCCAACCACGAGAGGAACACTGCTGGCCGCGGTGACAGGCCTCGATATGGTGGTCGAAATCACGTTGGAAGGGACGGTCGAGCGAGAGTGGAGCGTCCTGGGCGAAGATCCGTGGGTGCGGTTTTCACGGCGAGTCGACTACCGCAAGATCGCCTCCACCAAGCCGCACCAGTCGCACCCCAATCACGTTTTTGAGCTTGACGACGAGGTTTGGGTGACCCGCCTCCAGCAGCGTGATGCGATCTCTCTGACCAAACCTGGTCTGCGCATCGACATAGCGATCCAGCGGCCACATGATGGATACATTTTCGGAGACCGCATCTATTTCACGGCCGTCGATGGCCACGTGGTTATCGCCAATCGCAAAACCTTGCGGATCGAAGAAACAATTGATCTCAACTCAATGAGCAATCAATCCGGTCAAGTCCTCGGCTGGTGCCGCGGCGTGCTGCCGCTCGATGAGCGCTGGCTCTGGGTTGGATTCACCAGGGTTCGGCCCACGAAGCTCGTCGAGAACGTGGCGTGGATCAAGAATGCCGGTAATCAACGCCACAAACCCTCCCACCTGGCTTTGTATGATCTTGCGCGCAGAAAGTGCGAACAGGAAATCGAACTTGAGCCGCACGGAATGGACGTTGTTTTCAGCGTGCTGCCTGCTTTGTCTGCTACCGGCGGATAGTTTGAGTTATCCGAAATCCCCGTTTGTCCCGATTTCACAAACCTTCCAGCCGAATTACAAGGTATACAGGCAGAGTCCGCCTCGCAATTTGTCGGCTATGATAAGAGCATTTGCGAACCCTGCCCGTTAGTTCAGCGTAGCCGCCGCGAATCTATGCGCAAGCTGGAAAAAATTCAAATCGTCAAGAACGTTGGATCGAGCTGGGTTGCGCTGGCGGTCAACATCCTGGTGGGAATCTTTCTGTCCCCGTTTATTCTGCATCATTTGGGCGATGCCGCGTTCGGCATCTGGGTCCTGATTTTCTCCCTGACCGGCTACTACGGAATTTTCGATTTCGGAATCCGCTCGTCGATTATCCGCTTCGTCTCGAAATACACGGCGACTCATGATTTGAACGAAGTCAGCGGCCTGATCAACACCGCTCTTTTCACCTATTCCTGCGTCGGAGTTTTATGTCTGATCATTACCGTCGCCGGATCGTTTTACGTCGATCGCATCTTTCATGTTGCGCTCGCGCTGCAGAACACTGCACGCTGGCTGCTGATCGTGGTCGGAACCTCTGTGGCGCTGGGTTTTCCGCTTGGCATGTTCGGCGGAGTGCTCGAAGGCCTGCAGAAGTTTTATATCCTTAACTGGACAAATATCGTTTCCAGTCTATTGCGCCTCGTGTTGATTGTTGTTTTTCTGGATCGCGGATATGGACTGCTCACCGTCGCACTGATCACCGTTGGCATGCCCTTCCTGGCATCGATCGTTCGCGCGATTATCGCGTTACGATCTATCCCGATAAACTTCTCTTGGGCGCATGTAGACCGCGAATCGTTCCGGCAAATGGCGAATTACAGCGGCATAACTTTCATGATCATCGTGGCCGCTCAATTGCGCTTCAAAACAGACGCCGTCGTGATAGGCACCTTTCTGTCTTCTGCCGCCATCACATACTTCTACGCTGGTTCCAGGGTCGTCGATTATGCCGGTGAAGTAGTGAGCAGCCTGGCGCAGATTTTCGTCCCAATGTCGAGCCAGTCCGACGCCGCGGGAAATATGGATCGCCTGCGGAAAATTTTTATAGCAGGAAATCGCGTCTGTGCCTTCACGACCTTTCCCATGACCGCAACATTCGTGATCATGGGAAAATCCATCATCGAAGTATGGTTGGGGAAAAGGTATGTTGCTCTGGGCTATCCCGTCCTCATTACGCTCACCATTCCTACCACCCTGATGCTCATGCAATCGGCTTCATCGCGTATTTTGTTCGGCATCAGCAAGCATGGTCAGTTTGCAGTTGTGGCACTGTTGGAAGGCACGGCGAACCTGATTCTTAGCATATTGCTGGTGCGTCCATTTGGAATTCTCGGCGACGCCATCGGCACCGCAATTCCATTAGCGGTTACCTACCTATTGTTCATGCCTCGCCACCTTTGCCGTCAGCTTGGCATTCGGCTCTCGACGTACGTCCGGCAAGCCTATCTGCTGCCGCTGCTCCTGAGCGTACCTGCGGCGCTCTTTCTTTTCGTTATGCAATCTGTTTCTGCGGCTCATTCTTATCGGCAACTGATTCCGGAATTGCTGGTCGCCGGTGCGATCTACGCGATCTGTTTGTGGTGGGCTTACGCCAGTGACAGAGCTCTTCACGTTGACGATCTTGCTCTCGCGACGGGCGATCTCAATCCGCTTGTCTCTTCCTCGATTAGTGCAGCGAATCCAAATCCACAACAAGGTGTATAGACCAAAAGGCCGGACACCGGTCACCCCCGTGAAAGTGCACAGGCTCATTTGCATGTCAAGACCGGATGGGCATGTACTCCAGGCATGTCCCACTGGGCGCGAAAAGCTTCGTCCCTAGGTGATCTAACGGCACTGCATTTCCCGCGACCGGCGGAGTAACTCCTTATGCGTGGAGTCTTGCGAGTGGATCTCTGCCCGCAGGAATTCAGTTAGAAAATTCCAGCGGCCTGATCTCGGGTACCACCACGCTGGCCGGATCGTATCCGCTCACCGCAAAAGTCACCGATGCCGCGGGACATAGCGCGACCTCTGCTTTGAACTTGACTGTCGCCCCTAGTTTGCCCAGCGGATCTTATGACGGCCCAGCAGAGCTGCCTCGAATTCATATTCAGACCGCACTTGCAGACACGCCGGCACCCGGGAGCACAACCACAGTCAACTCCGGAGGGGATTTGCAATCCGCGCTAAACAACGCGAGCTGTGGCGATACGATTCAACTACAGGCGGGTGCAATCTTCACGGGGGCCTATACGTTCCCAGCAAAGAATTGCAATGACAGTAACTGGATCATTGTGCGCACCAGCGCAGATGATTCCATGCTGCCGGCTGAAGGCAGCCGCCTTACTCCGTGCTATGCGGGCGTATCCTCGCTGCCGGGTCGGCCGGCACTGAATTGCGCCTCCACGAACAAAGTTGTTGCCACGCTGTCACTGCCGAGTTCTGATATCGGCCCGGTGATTTTTGCTTCGGGCGCGAACTACTACCGGCTGATCGGATTGGA
>JASHTD010000357.1 GCA_030040725.1 Candidatus Sulfotelmatobacter sp.
CCGATCTTCAGCGCGACATCGACACGCAGAGACTGGTTAATATTCAGTTCCTGCGGTTGAGTCACAGTCTTGGTAAAGCTCTTCATCTCGACGGCCACGACATACCTGCCAATCGGAAGATCGAGGACTTGAAACGAGCCCGTGCCGTCGGTGAGCACAGTTCGCCGCACATTGGTCCCCGCGTTCGTGACGGTCACTCTAGCGCCAGCGACCGCGGCCCCCTGCGGGTCGGTAACGATCCCTATGATTCGACCGTTAGTGTTTTGGCAAACCGCGGGAATACAAAATGCTAGGCACACGATCGTTAGTCGAATGAGCAGTTGATAGCGGCTCGATCTGAATACTGAACTTCCGTAGGGCTTCATGGACCAAACCTCCCTGGGAGAAATAACTGGCGGAAGAGATGGAAGGCGGTGAAAAAGAGACCGCTTCGGTGAACCCCAAAGTCGCGAAGAAACAGTCGACCGTCATTCGCGATAGATTTGGAACCTTACGATAATCCGGGAAGGTTAGTGAAAATCAGCGAGATCTGTCAAGCCAATTGTCGATTCGGTAGTGTCTGAAATTGTGCGGGAATTCTGAACCGTCCTACTGAGCCGATCCGCTTGGAGAGCGTTCGCTAGTAATAGCCGATCCGTTCCCCTCGCGCCATCAGATCTCCCTCACCCCTCCGCATTCCGCGTCGCCCCGCTATCGCTCCGCGCCGCCAGGGGTGTTCGGATTCCCCCGCCCCTATAGCTATCCCCCTATGGGTTCGACTCCGTCTCGAAAGGTCCTTAAACTTCGATTTCGATTTCCTTTAATAAAAAATAATGATAGAAGGAGCGGGGGCCGGGAATCGCAGCTAATACCGACTGATACCATTTCCGAAAAACTACAGGCAGTAAGAGAAATTATAGAAACTGCAGCCGAAATGAAGAATGTGCCTGAAGGCCCGCATAAACACTGGCTATTATCGTTATGTATAGGTCTCACAGCGAGATAGCAAAGACGGCGGTCATCGAATCCCTCCCTCTCCGCAAGATTTTCAGGAAATTCACCGACCGGTTACTTTGAGTCCCGTATGACTTGTCCTCCACCCTAGCGCAAAGAACGCGCTAGGATGGGGCATCCCTCAGCTGAGATGGCTATAAAGTCACTATGCCGAGGATGGGCCACCTAAGCGTCACAATCCTGGAATCCAACGAATGGCATTGCTGCGAAATATTTTCTCTAGGACCGGACGGGGCAGGTTCAACCCATGCACCTGCTTGCCTTCCACGTTGAGCGTCTCGCCGGTTGCCAGGAATTTCCAGTCACGCACGTAGGTGGACCGCCATTCTTTCAATGTGTCCTGCACATTGGCATCGGGGAGCAAATCGAGATCGGTGCCGTACAGAACGCGACCCTGATACTTGATGAGAAATGCACGCACTTTCTCCGGCGGCATCAGCACGAGGTATTCCATTCTTGCCGCGGTGTCGATGGCGAAGTTCGGATACTTGTCCAAGTGACGAGCGATGTTGTCGAGATCGCGCTCCATGCTGCCCAAATGCACTCCTACCATGCGCAGTTGCGGATTGTTAGCGAGAATGTGATCGCGGGCTTCGAGAATCCTCTGCTTTGAGGGGAAGCCGGGCCGGTTGGCGACATACCATTGCGGATTTTCCTGATAGTAGGACCATGACGGGTCGGTCGCATCCGGTGGACCCCAAGCTACATCGGGTTCGGCCAAATGTGTCATCAGAGTTTTGCCGTGGCTGGCGATGTCTTTGTAGATCGGCTCAAACTTAGGATCGTCGGCCATGACGTATTGGCCGCTACTGTCCTTGATTTCCATTCCGACGTTCTTCCAGATTTTGACCGCCACAGCTCCCTGGTTGAGATCGTGGTTGATCTGCTTGATGGCATCGGCACTGAACGAAGCACTGTCAAACCTGTACGGATCGAAGGTGGTACACAGGGCAACGTGGCCACGGCTCGATCGGACTAATGCCAGCGCATCATCCACCTGCGGTTGCAGACGCTTGCGATAAGGGAGAGTGTCGTCCATCACAAGGATATCCAGCAGTTTCAGGTTCAGCTGTTTGAGCATCTGCTGAAATGCGGGATCTGTCTTGAAGACATGAACGTGGACATCAATGGGATGGATCGCTGCGAACGCACGAAGAGCGCTTTCGTCGCCGGAGGGTTTTGTTGGAGCAGATGCGGAGGTCGGCGCCTGAGCCGTGGAAGACAGAGCGATCGAGAGACCCAAGATGACTTGAGCGATAGTTCGTGTCCAACCTACCATCGGAAACTCCTTCCGTCGTGCGGAACGGCGTCTCGCTTTCCTTCGAGAGGCCCATACCCAGATTGGAGACTCAGGGAAGAATTGCCCTGATTCCCGTGAGTTCACAAAAATCAACTAGCGCCGGATAAAGATCTTCGCCGTACCCGAGACATGCGTATTCATTCGTCCAGTGCTGGAGCAAAACTTCGATGTCACAATGCGCAGTCACGAAACCGTGCGGCCAGAACGGGATGCCACATTCATCGAGCCGTTTTTCTATCTGATTTGCTGCTGGCTCGAAAATGCTGGCTCGAGCAATGACCATTTGAAACTCACCGTTCACTCTGCCGAGCCGGGCCAAGACTCCTTCTCCCACTTTGCAGATCAACTTTACCGAGAGACCGCCGGCTTCACCTTCCGTAGGGATGCCGTGTTCCGAGAAACCAGCCGGACCCAGCTTGCCGGCCAATGAAGGCGGACACGCACCATCCCCGATGATTTTTATTTCTTTTGTCTTCTTATCAATATGCTGCAAATCGCCGTAATACACCCTTTCCTTGCTCAATTTGGTGAGCAGAAGAACTGTGAGGGCAGTATTGAAATCGCCCAGCGTGGAAGTACCAACACCATCCTCAAGCATCATGCTCTGCGCAAAGCAAGTGGCGGAGTAATCGCTCGCGAGGCCGGGAAAAGATTGGATGGTGTAGAAATCAAACTTTTCTTTCGCCACAACTTTTTTCATAGCGAGGTATAGACGCATGGAGCGCTCGGTCACTGTGTTCCGGTCGGGTTCCTTGCCAAACAGCTGCTTCAACCTTGGCCGCAGGTCATCCAATTCTCTTGCAGAGATTTTCTCAGCAGCTTGCTTCAACTCGGTCGTATCCCGGGAATCGATATCGATGCCAAACATTCTCATCCATTGGGAGGGATCGGCCACGCCACAGGTTTGCCCCATTCCACGGCCACCGAATGTACCGATGGTCGACATGTTTAATAAATTTTTCAGATGGGAGGCCCGAGCGTAACTGACAATCTTGTTGACGGTGTCTGGTTCGTCGACGCTTCCGTAGACAAATTTGTGTGGGACACCGATTTCGAGCAAACCTCCGTGAAGCACCAATCCGCCTACGGGCCGCCAGCCTTGCGAGCCCGGGTGTGTCCATACAAGCAATCCTTTGCCGCTTGCGGAATAATCGCGAATGGCGCCGACCAGGTGCGCCGCCCAGACCCAGGTCCCAGAAAATAGAATCACGGCATCGATGGCATCATCGCATTTCATTTTCTTGAATGCGGCACGAGCTTCTTCTTTGCTGGCGACAACAACGTTGTGCTCGACACCTTTCAGGCCAGCGGTAACCAGCGCGCTCTTGGCGTGCTGAACCAGCGCATCGTCGATAAATGGTGTGCCGGACGGATCCTTCAGGCCATCTTTATGAACTCCGAAGACTATGAAGCCGATTGTGGGTTGGATCACCGTTCCTCCTGCTGACCGATTGAACTTTCATCGCCTGTGATCGCTGTCACTGAAGTGCGAACCTGGCGGTATTGTTTGACCTGTTGCAAGTAGGCTGCTGCGGTTGCGTGGTCGGGGGAGATGGTCGAAGCCTCGCGGACGACAAGTTCCACTGCCTCTCGGAAGCTTCCGTATTCTTTCGATGCAACGCCGGCAAGAATGGCTCCGCCGAGACAAACGGATTCCGGGCACTTCATTACATGAAGTTTCCGACCGGACAAAGCCGCTCGTAATTTTAGACCGAGGGCGGAACGCGAGCCTCCACCCGTCACGTAAACGTCGCGAAATTCTCCCGCTGCTTTCGCCAGAATGTCGGCCATTTGCGACATTTCGCAGGCCAGCCCTTCGAGAATGCCTTTGTAAATCTGGCTGCGGGACGTGTTCGGGCCCAAACCGGAGATGATTCCACGTGCGTGTGGGTTGAAGTCAGGGTTACAAGTACCGATCAGATTGGGAGTGATACAAAGACCGGTGGGGCCCGACGGCACTTCTCGTTCCAATCTCGCGTAGTGGATGGACTCCGGGTCAGATGAATCAACCTTCTGAGCGAGCACACTTTCACCATCTTCACCGTACAACAGATCGTGGAACCACTTGATCATGATTCCCGATGGAAAATACGCCAGCGTGACGAACTTGTCTGGAACCACATGGCAATAAGAGTTGAGAGCAGCAGCTAATGCCGCATCCGTTAGGCTGGGCTGATCGGAGGCAGCCAACAAACATTCGTAAGTGCCCATCGAGTCGGCCACGCGGCCAGAATCGAAAGCGCCAACGCCCAATGCACCGCAAGGTTGATCATGCCCTCCCAGCACAACCATCGTTCCCGGTGAGAGCCCGAGTTGACTGGCGACGGATCCGTCTAATTTCCCTGCAATGGTTCCAGCGGGCACGGGGATGGGCAGGCATTCGGGCCTTATCTCGGTGGCTGCGAGAATTTCGTCGGACCACCGTCGCTGGCGTATATCGAAGGCCAGATAGCGGGAAGCTAAAGAAAAATCGACATAGGGAGGCAATCGTAATCGCGAAAGAACATAACCAATCACAGTCAGAAAACGAACTGAGGAAGCAAAAATGTCAGGCCGGTGCTTACGCAGCCAAAGAAACTTCGCAACCGGATACATGGGATGGGCCACCAGGCCGGTGATTTCAAAGAGCCGCTTTCTCCCGAATGTTTTATCGAGCCACACCGCTTCTTCCGTGGCTCGATTGTCCTGGTTGAGAATGGCCGGAGCGATGGCTTCGTTGCATTCATTGACCGGCACGAAAGTTTCGCCATGCGAGCTCAGGCACAGCGCTTGGACAGGATCAGAAAGATTCTTAGATACCGTTCGCGAACTTTGGCACACCGCCTGCCAAAAGCGCTCGGGATTTATCTCCGCGTGCGAAGGAGCGGGGAACTCAGGTGTGTACGCGCAGGCGTGCTGGCTAAGTATTTCACCCGTTATCGCAAATGCGACCGCTTTGCACCTGCTCGAACCGATATCTATGGAAAGCAAACTCATGATGATTTTTGATTGCCGCTCTGCTTTACCGCGAAGGCGTTTTCGCGAGATCTACCGGGCGGCTCACGACGTGCCCAAGGCAATAGGTTACCTCAGGGAATTTTCGGACCTATTGCGCTATTCACAGGAATCTCTCGGCCGCGACTGTAAGCTTTCGGGCACGAGCTCCGGACTCGACAACATCGATCCCGGTGTTCGTGGTGGACACACTTGCCACGCCTCGAAACATCTCCGGCACTCTAAACAACAAAATCAGAAATCGAATTCGAGCCTTGGATTTGGCCGGAAGCCAGCGATACGTTGGTTCTCCGAACAGCGGCCCTTGCTCGATAGTTTCACGTCTCGGAATAGAGAATGGAGTGGTGCTGAACTCCAGTCCTCTGCAGAAAGTTTTTCCGCGCCACGGGGCAGATGTCCGGTTGTATCGTTCTTCCCAATTACCCACCCAAGGAAAGTCTGCCCGTCGAAATGCGTACACGACCAGAAGCTTCA
>JASHTD010000358.1 GCA_030040725.1 Candidatus Sulfotelmatobacter sp.
GCATTTCCATCGGCTGGCCAGCCGAGCCATCGGGCTTGATGGCCTCTTCGGCGTCATCCCAGACAAGCCAGACGCTGTAGCCATCGTTCTTCTTTCCCCGGAATTGATTGGCGAGTTCCAATAGCAATCCGCTGGAAGAGCCGCCGTCATTGGCGCCGACGAAGGAGGTGTTGCGCAGGGGATAGTTGGTGTCGTAGTGGCTGGCGATGACGATGATGCCGTCTTTCGTGCCGGGAAATTTCGCGATGATGTTGTGGACGGGAAGCTTGCCTTCGGGAGTGTTGGCGGTGAATACATCGTTTTCGACGTCGTCGCCTTTCAGGTGGGCGAGGATGAAATCCTCGACTTTCTTGTGATTAGCGCTGCCGAGCGGACGAGGTCCGAAAGCGACGATTTCTTTTACGTATTGCATGGCTTGCTCGCCGTTGAAAGCAGGCGGCGGAGCGCTGTCAGCGGGAAGCGAAAGATTGGGTAAAGAATAGTCGGGGGAAGATGCCGGAGGCGGAGACTGCGCGTTCGCCTGCTGAGCAGTGTCTTTGCTGTGGCTGCAGGAAATCGCCGTGCAGGCGAGCACGAGGGGGACGATAGCAAGACAGAGGCTCTGGCGTGTAGTCGGCAAATTATGAACCTCGGCGCGGAACGCAGCGCGAAAGTGAAACGCTTCTTATGTTACCTGTTTTTCTTTTCGCGCCCGGCGCTGTTTCGGATGGACCAGCCAGGCGATCCCAATGCTGATTGCATAAAGGCCAACCATGGGCGCAGCGAAGATGCACATGCTGAGAATATCGGGCGACGGTGTAACGATCGCGGCAACGATAAAGATGACGAGGATCGCATAACGGAAATTCTTCCACATGAATCGTGCGGTAACCATGCCCATGAGAGCCAGAAAGAAAATCAGAATGGGCATCTCGAAGATCAAGCCCATGCCCAGAATGATGCTGAGAAATAAGTTGGTGTACTCGCTGATAGTGATCATCGGCTGAAACTGCCGGCCGAGGTGGACAAGGAAAGTGAGCGCTTCCGGGTAAACCAATTTATAGCCGAAATAGCCGCCGGCCATGAATAACGCAATGGTGGAAACCATGAACGGAACAACGTAGCGCTTTTCGCGGCGATAAAGGCCGGGAGAGATGAACATCCAGACCTGGTAGAGCACGAAAGGCGAAGTGACAAATAAGCCGGCGAGGGCAGCAATCTTCAAGTAAAGGTTGAAGGGCTCGGTCGGGTTCAGGTAGACCAACTTCTCCGACATGCCGTTGGCGCGAAGCACGTCGATGATGGGCTTCTGCATGATGTCGTAGATTGCTTCCACCTTCCACCAGCAGGCAAAGAATCCTACGGCGACGGCGGCGATGGAATAAACGATGCGGCGGCGCAGTTCCTCGAGGTGATCGAGGAAGCCCATGGTGGGCATGGGTTCGCGATTCTCCGATGGCTCGGTTGAGACTGCGGCCGCGGTTTCAGACATGTGAGGCCTGCGATTCGGGATCGTTGATTGCCGTGACCGCTTCGGCGGGAGTGGCCGAATGTTCGGCTGAGGCGATCGCAGGGTCGGATGGGGGCGCAATCGCCGGTAAAGTCGATTCTGCCACCGGCGCAGCCAGCGTAGCCGAAGGATTCTGCGTGGCCGATTCACTAGCGGGATTCAGGCTGGCGATGGAGCCGTAAGGTATAGCGCCGGGCGGCAGGTCTTTCTGCAGGCCATTTTTCTGGCCGTCACTTTGCGCTCGCTGTTGAACCTCGATATGGGCGATTTCGGTTTCGATCTGCGATTTGAATTCGTTGGAAGCGCGGCGCAGTTCGGCGAGCAAACGCCCCGCCTGGCGGGCAATCTCCGGCAGCTTCTTCGGCCCGAAGATGATCAGGGCCAGAAAGAACAGGAAGATTGTCTCGGAAAAGCTCATCGCCTCATCATAATGCGGGAAAGCAAGGGCGGCAATGACGGCGGGACGAAGATCAAAGGTTTGGCCGGAAGCACCTTAGCCAGCTGTGGGAGCATCTCAAGACTTAGGCAGGTTGCGACAGATTGTTTTGGGCGATTACCAATGGTAACTATCGCCGGGTACAGGCGTCGAATGTAATGGTATACTGCGGATATTCAGCACGTTAGCCGGCGTTCGACAACCCTCGATTCGAAGGAAAATTTTAAGATGGCACGCAGTTCTCGGCGCTCACTGTTTCTGGTAGTTTTTTTTCTCCTCGCCTGCGGTTTTCTCGGCATTCTCTTTGCCCAGCGCACGGGGGACCAATCGTCGCTCTCGAGCGATTCCGACGTCAAAGACAGCCTGAAGCAGTTTGCCGACGTCTACTCGATCGTCGAGCAAAACTACGCCGAGCCGGTCGATCCCGATAAAGCCATCTACGATGGGGCAATTCCGGGAATGCTGCACGCGCTCGATCCGCACTCCAATTTCTTCGATCCCAAGTCGTATGCGCTCATGCGCGAGGACCAGCGGGGCAAGTACTACGGCGTGGGCATGACGGTGGGGCCGCGCAACAACCAGGTGATCGTGATCTTTCCGTTTAACGGCACGCCGGCGTACAAGGCGGGCATTCATCCGGGCGACATCATTATCGCGGTGGACGGAAAATCGACGGAAAATATGAGCGTGACCGATGTGGCCGACATGCTCAAGGGGCCGAAGGGGACAACGGTTCACATCAGCATTTCGCGCGACGGCGTGGAAAAGCCGATGGAATTCACCCTGGTGCGCGACGAAATTCCGCGCTACAGCGTCGACGTTCATTTCCTGATCCGGCCAGGAATCGGCTATATGCACGTGAACGGATTTAACGAGACGACGGAAGAAGAAGTCTCGAAGGCGCTGGATGAGTTTGGCGATCTGAAGGGATTGATTCTTGATCTGCGGGGAAATCCTGGCGGGCTGCTGAGCGAAGGCGTTGGCGTGGCGGACAAATTCCTGAAAAAGGGACAACTGATCGTTTCGCACCATGGTCGGGCTTCGGCGGAAAAGCGGTACGTGGCGCAGCATGGGAACGGCGGCAAAGATTATCCGCTGGTGGTGCTGGTGAACCGGCTGACGGCGTCGGCTGCGGAAATTGTTTCGGGAGCGATTCAGGATCACGATCGCGGGTTGATTGCCGGCGAAGTCACGTTTGGCAAGGGGCTGGTGCAGACGGTATATCCGCTCTCGGAGAATACCGGACTGGCGCTCACCACGGCGCATTACTACACGCCGAGCGGAAGGCTGATTCAGCGCGATTACAGCAATGTTTCGCTTTACGACTATTACTACAGCCGCGATGACGTGCCCCCCACAGCGAGTCGCGAGGTGAAACTAACGGATAGCGGGCGCACGGTTTACGGCGGCGGAGGGATCACTCCCGATGTGGCGATTCCAACGCCGAAGAGCAATCACTTCGAGGACACGCTGTTGCAGCACTATGCGTTCTTCAACTTTGCCAAACGTTATGTTGTGGATCACCATCCGGCGAAAAATTTCGAAGTAGATGACGAGGTGATGCAGGACTTCCGCAAGTCGCTGGATGCGGCCAACATTCCATATACTCAGGCCGAGCTTCTCGATAATAACGACTGGATCCGCTCAAACATCAAAGCGGAAATCTTCATCGATGCGTTTGGTGAGGACGAAGGCCTGAAGGTGCGGACGGAAGCGGACCCGGAAGTCCTGAAAGCACTTGATCTGCTGCCCCAGGCAAAAGCCCTGGCCGACAATGCCCGCAAGATCATCGCCGAGCACAATAGCGCATCGGCTCTCAGCGCGACTCGGTAAGAGGAACGTAAACTTTTCGGCCCGGATGCTATATCCGGGCCTTTGTTTTGCTCGGAGGTTCCCGATGCGCGGGCGCCCCTGTTGCCGGGAACGGGAAGCGGCAAGAACCGCTGCGATAAAGTATTTCCAAGCACCGTGGTTCATTGACTTCGTGATTTGCGTGTGTGAAAATCCGCCTCAGTAGGGCAGAAGTTTGGTTTCTCCTCCCTCAGTAATCCAGTGCCATAAAAATGAGAGCTTTACAGCCGCTTTATTCAGCGTTTCACCCGGCCGCCGATTGTTTCGGCGCCTCGGAGCCGTTTTGAGGCCGGCGGTGCTTGGGCTGGCGATGGTTTTGGCCGTGGTTGCCGGCTATACCGATTGGCGGGAGCGGCGGATTCCGAATTGGTTGACGGTTTCGGGTGCGATTGCGGGACTGGCGGTCAACGGAATACTGGGCGGATGGGTGGGTGTGAAGACTTCCCTGCTCGGCTTTGGCCTGGGATTGCTCTTGCTGCTGCCATTTGTGTTGCTCCGCAGCCTCGGCGCGGGTGACTGGAAGCTGGGGGGCGCGCTGGGGGCGGTGGTGGGCTGGCAAGCGCTGATCACGCTGCTGATCGGCTCCATTTTTGTGGCGGGAGTGATGGCTTTGATCCTGGTGATTTACAAGCGGCGATTCAAACAGACCATGCGAAATATCTGGAGTATGTTGGGATCGATTGCCGCGTTTCGTGCGCCGGGAATGGAGGTTTCGCTGGATAACCCACAGGCGTTGAAGGTGCCATACGGCGTGGCGCTGGCATTGTCTACTTTGCTTTTCGGCGCGGGGACAGTATGGGGAGGACGATGATGACGATGCGCTTACGGCAATGGGAGACGGTTTGCGATTTCAAGAATGACGCGCAGGGCTCCGAGATTGCGGAAACTGCCATGATCCTTCCGTTGTTCTTCATGATTTTCCTGGCCATCTTCTGGTTCGGGGAAGCCTTCAGCATCTATGGAACATTGGCGCACGCAACGCGTCTGGGCGCGGAAGCGGCGGTAGAACCGGGATGTACTACGTGTGCGGCCATCACTCCAGCGGCCAATGCGGAGACAGCTGTGCACAACGCGCTGATCGCTTCGCACCTGAGCACGAACAACCTGGTGACCTGGCAGGGCGCGACTCCCAAGTGGACGGCGCCGCCGCTGTGTCAGTGCGCCCCGAGTACGGGATGCACGACGCCGCCTTGTAACCCAAGTATCAGCGATGTGTGTGTGCAGGAAAACGTGCAGCTCTCCTATGCGGCGCAGGGTGGATTGGGCACCTGCGGGACTTCCGTGAGTGCGCGCTATAAGATTCCATTCAGCCTGCCGATTCCGCTTACCACATTGAATCTGGATAATTTTCTCCTGCCCGGGCAAGCACAGATGAGAGTAGAGACGCAATGAAAGCAAGGGCAGTTGCGGCGCGCGCGCGGCGGTTTTCGCTGAGGCGTTCGATTTTCGCAGGGAGTGATGGAACCGGCTCGCAAATCGTGGAGTTTGCGCTTTCTCTTCCCTTGCTGGTGGTGTTTGTGGTGGGGATTTTCGATTTCGGCGGAGCAGTAACGCTTAAGCAAAGGCTGACCAATGCGGCTCGCGAAGGAGCGCGGGTTGCGGCTTCCGATCCGGCGAACGATGTGACCTCGGTTGGACTTTCGACGACGTCGCTTCCGGCATCGGTCAGCGATGCGTACCAGGTGGTGGACAATTATCTGCTGTCGGAAAACATCAACGACTGTGGGCTGTCGAACACCAGCAACCAGCCGCAGTACACCACCGGGCTTACGTGGGTTTCTACCGTTGCGTGCAGCCACACTACGAATTTGGTGCTTACCATCAACCGCGGGTGTGTCACGACGCAAACCATAGGGACCACGGTCAAGGTAGTCGCGACCTGCATCACTATCCAATACCCGTATCAATGGGAATACAGCAAGGTGGCGAGC
>JASHTD010000359.1 GCA_030040725.1 Candidatus Sulfotelmatobacter sp.
GCCGACGGTGGTCAGCGAATTCCGGAGAATCGATTCCCGCAGGTTGCGCAGCGCGAGCTCGGTGAGGTCAGGCAGCTTCATGGGCGAGAGCCTTCCGATGCGGTGGAAAGCGGCTGTGTGGGAACCGCAAGCACATTGGTTTCATCGCTCACCAGTTTGCCATCGGCAAGATGAATCAGGCGCTCGGCGTAGCGCTCGGCGAGGGCGCGTTCGTGCGTGACCATCACCACGGTCATGCCAAGTTGCAGATTGAATTCGCGAACCATATTCATGATTTCGGTCCCGGTGCGGCTATCAAGATTGCCGGTGGGTTCATCGGCAAGAAGAAGTTGCGGACGGTTGATCAGGGCCCGAGCGAGAGCAACGCGCTGTTGTTCCCCTCCGGAAAGTTCGCTAGGCCGGTGATTCATCCGCGACTGCAATCCTACCCGCGCCAGAGCTGCGCCAGTCATGCCGTCGCGCTCGGAGCGATCGACTTCGGCGAAGCGCAGGGGTAATTCCACATTTTCGGCGACGGTCATGCTGGGAATCAGATTGAACGATTGAAAAACCATCCCCACAGTGTGAAGACGATAGTGCGCAAGTTCTTCACGCGAGAGCTGCGCCAGATCGCGGCCCTGAACGATGACGCTGCCTGCCGTGGGGCGATCGAGGCCGGCGAGCAGGTTCAGCACGGAAGACTTTCCGGAGCCGGACGCACCAAGCAGGGCAATAAATTCACCGGGGCGCACTGCGAGAGAGACGCCATCGACGGCGCGGATGAGCGTTACGCCCATGCGGTAATGGCGGCAAAGATTTTCGATACGAATGGCAGACGCGGCAATCGCAGGGGCGGCGGTCGGAGATGTCTGCAGGTGGCTCATTGATCAGCGCACCTGACCTTTGAGCACGCTGAGGGCATCAGCTTTCACATCGGTACTGCGAGACGGTGCGGAAACGCCATCGACGTTGGTGTCGGCCGAGTCTCCTTCGCCCGGGGCAAGAAAAAGGTTCTCTTCAACGCCATGCTGCCGCGTGTAGAGATCGTAGTAGCGGCCCTGCGCGGCGTAGAGCTGGGCGTGAGTGCCGCGCTCGACGATTCGTCCCTGCTCCATCACCAGAATCTGGTCGGCGCGGCGAATAGTCGAGAGCCGGTGGGCGATCACAAACGTGGTGCGGCCCTGCATGAGGAAAGAAAGACCTTGCTGGATCATTTGCTCCGATTCAGAATCGAGACTCGAGGTTGCCTCATCGAGAATGAGGATTCGCGGCTCAGCGAGAATGGCGCGCGCGATGGAAATTCGCTGCCTCTGGCCACCGGAAAGCTTCACACCGCGCTCGCCGACTACCGTGTCGTATTTCTCGGCGAAATTATCGGCGAACTCGTCGACACGGGCGATCCGGCAGGCGCGCAGAATTTCCTCCGCGGTTGCATCAGGACGGGAAAACGCGACGTTTTCGCGAATGGTGCCGTCGAACAAGAACGATTCCTGCAGCACAACTCCCAGGCGTGTGCGGTAAGAATCCAGGCGAACCGTGCTCAAGTCGGTTCCATCGACGAGAACGCGGCCACGGTTGGGGACGTAGAAAGCAGAGATCAGGCCGATGCTGGTGGACTTGCCGGATCCTGAAGAGCCGACCAACGCGGTCACGGTGCCGGGTTCGGAAAGAAACGAGATGTCGCGCAAGACTTCGTGAACGCCGTCGTAGCTGAAGCTGACGTCGTCGAATTCGATCCGGCCGATAATGTCGGGCAGAATTTTCGAACGATTCGGGTCCTGATCCTCCGGTCGCTCCTGCATAATTTCCTGGGTTCGTTCGAGGCCGGCCAGGGCCTCGGTGAGCTGCGTGCCGATCTGCACGACTTGCATGATGGGCGCGACCAGAAACACCAGCAGAAAGTTGAATGAAAAATAATCGCCCGTGCTCAGAGTGTGCGCGGTCATCTGCCGTCCGCCAACATACATGGTTGCCGCTCCGACCACACCGAGCAGCACGCTCGCCGAAAGACTCATCAGTGAAGTCGCGGTCAGTGTGCGCATTACATTATTCAAAAGGCGCAGCACCCCCGCCGAAAAGACACTCTCTTCGCGTTCTTCGGCGTGGTACCCCTTGATCACGCGGACGCCGCCGAGCGATTCGGTCAGCCGTCCGGTAACTTCGGCGTTAATTTTTCCCCGCTCGCGGAAGATCGGCCGGATCGTGGCGAAAGCTTTATTCAGGCTAAGTGCAAAGCATGCGAGCGAGCCGACCGCAATCAAAGTGAGCGGCGTACTGATGTGAAGCAGCAGTATGAGCGCAATTGCCGCAGCAACAAGCCCTCCTGCAAAATCAACGAGCCCTGTGCCCAGCAGATTGCGAACGCCTTCAACGTCGCTCATGATGCGAGACACCAGCGCCCCGGTTTTGTTGGCATCGTAAAAAGAAACCGGCAAGCGGCTGATGTGTCGCTGAACCTGCTGGCGAAGATCGGCGATAAGCCGCTGCGCGGCCTTCGATAGCAGCTGGGTCAGCGAAAATGACGTCACGCCTTGAACGAGAGTTGCGATCAACACCGCTGTCACCAGCGGCCGCAGTAATATGAGGTGACGCTTGCCGACAACGTCATCGATCAAAAACTTCGAAGAATACGGAAGAACAAATCCGGCCAGCCGGTTGATGACCATCAAAACGAAGCCGAGGAGGAGCACTCCGCGTCGGGGACGCATCAGCTTCCAGACTTCGGGCAGAACGGCCTTGAGCCTTTGAACTTTCGCCGCTTTCGGCTGCTTGGATTCGGAACTCAATCTGTAATTGGACTCCAGAGAACAGTTATCCGCTTCATTATTACTGCTTCACTACTGCCTGCGGTTATCGCATTGTGACACGTTCGGGACGGGCATTGTATGCTCGTGGCGTGGCGCGTGTGCATCCGGCGAAACGCTCTCCAACCCTTGGCCTGCTGCTCGGCCTGATCGTCACCCTGGCGGCGGTGGTTGCCTATTCCGCTTATATTACGCGGCAAGTCAAAGGACTGCGCCAACTGCAATCCGGCATGATCGATCGCAACCGGAAAGACTCGCTGCAGTTGCTGCGCATCCAGAACGATCTGAATCTGTTGGCCGTCGCCATGCGGGACATGATTGACAACGACGAGCCTTATCCGCTGACAGCGTGGTCGGCGCAGTTTCGGCGCATCCGCACCGATCTCGAGGACGCCATGCGCGTGGAAGCGGCCCTGGCTCCCATGAGCCGCACGCGTGAGCAGAGCGCTGAGCTCAGCAGCTCGCTCGCACAATTCTGGAATGCAGCCGACCGCGTGTTTGCGCTGGCAGACAAGGGCAACCAAAAAGAGGCGAGGGAGCAGATCCAGCTTTCGCTGCAGGCTCGGCAAGCGGCGTTGAGCACGACCGTTTCGCGATTGTTGGTGCGAAACAGCGAGAACGAAAATGAGGCGGCGCAGCGCATCGTTCAGATTTACGATCGCGTGCAGTTGCAGGTTTATTTATTTCTCGGTGCGACCCTGATTGCGATTCTGCTGACCGGATTTTCCATGATCCGGTGGAATCGACGGCTATTTGCGCAGATCAGCGAGCTCTCCGAACGTCGCAGCGAGTTGGCGCAAAAACTGATCGCGACCCAGGAATCGACACTGCGCTACATTTCGCGTGAGCTGCACGACGAGTTTGGGCAGATTCTCACCGCTATCGGTTCGATGATCGGCCGTGCCGGGGCGCACGCGCCGGAGGGATCGGCTTTCCGGGACGAGCTGCAGGAAGTCCGTGAGATCGCGCAGGACACACTGAACCGGGTACGCAGCTTGTCTCAGGCGCTGCATCCTGTGATGCTGGATGAGGCGGGAATGCTCGCTACCATTGACTGGTACCTGCCCACGATGGAAAGGCAGAGCGGAATTGCCATATCCTATGAGAAGCAGGGCGCGCCCTTCGAACTGAGTAGTACGGCGGCGGTGCAAATTTACCGGATGCTGCAGGAGGCGCTGAATAATGTGGCGCGGCACGCCGAAGCGAAGCAGGCGTGGGTGCGGCTGCGATTTCTGCCGGCGACACTCGAATTGGAAGTGGAAGATCATGGCGTGGGATTTAGCGCAAGGCCAGCAAGACAGGGAATCGGATTGGTAGCGATGCGCGAGCGCGCGGAATTGCTGGGCGGGCAGATCGTGTTCACAACTCCGGTTGAAGGCGGGACGCGAGTGCACGTGAGCGTGCCACGCGCAAACGTCGAGGCTGGAGCAAAAGAAAAAAGCTGAGACGCGAAGAATCCATGGCGGAACAAATCAGGGTGTTGCTGGTGGATGATCATAGCCTGGTGCGGCGGGGCTTTCGCCGAATGCTGGAAGATGAGCCGGACATGACTGTCGTTGGCGAGGCTGGCGACGGCGAAGAAGCCATTAAGCTGGCGCGCAAGCTGAAGCCGCAAGTCGTGGTCATGGATTGCGCTCTGCCAAAGATGAATGGTCTGGAAGCAACACGGCAGATTCTTTGGGACCTGCCGGAGACTGCAGTGCTGATGCTGAGCATGCATTCGGAAAGCACGTGGGTGCGGCAGGCGATTGATGCCGGAGCCAAAGGCTACATTCTGAAGAACGCGATGAATCTGGAATTAGGCTCGGCAGTGAGGCGCGTAGCGGCGGGAGAAACGGTGTTCGATCCTCAAGTGGAATCGCCCGCAGCGCTGAAAGGCGAGCGCAGTAGCGGCCTCACACCGCGCGAACTCGAAGTGCTTCGCATGATCGTTGAAGGCAAGTCGAACAAGGAAATCGCGACGGTGCTCGATCTGAGCGCCAACACGGTGGCGGTTCATCGCGCCAATATCATGAACGCCCTCGGCATTCACAAGACCGCCGAGCTGGTGGTCTATGCCATTCGCGCCGGGCTGGTGAACGTTCGGTGAATCGCAGATCCTTCCTGCGTGGGGTAGCTGGTCTGGCGTCTCTCTCGCAGTTGTCCGGGTTGCGTGGACTGGCGGCGCCAGATGCGGCCGTTTCTGCCGGATTCCGTCTGGCGGATGTAACTTCGAGTGCTGGAATTTCCTTTCAACACAACAGCGGAGCCTACGGCGGGAAACTGTTGCCGGAAACTTTGGGATCGGGCTGTGCTTTTCTGGATTATGACCGCGACGGCTGGCAGGACATTCTTCTGATCAACGGAATGGATTGGCCCGGTCACAAGCGGCAGCGCTCGACACTGAGGCTTTACCGCAACAACCGCAACGGCACATTTACCGATGTGACTTCGCCGGCCCGGTTGGATCTTGAAATGTACGGCATGGGAGTTGCGATCGGAGATTATGACAACGACGGATTCCCTGACATTCTCATCACTTGTGTAGGCCAGAACCGGCTGTTTCACAACACCGGCAAGGGAACGTTCGTCGATGTGACTGAGCGCAGCGGCCTCGGCAAAAGACTGGCATTCAGCACATCGGCTCTCTGGTTTGACTATGACCACGACGGCCTGCTCGATCTGTTTGTATGCAACTACGTGAAGTGGTCGCCGGAGCGCGACGTGTTCTGCAGCCTCGACGGCAAGCACAAATCGTATTGCACGCCGGAGGCGTATCGGGGAGAAACCTGCTGGCTGTTTCACAATCGTGGTAATGGGACGTTCGAGGATGCGACAGCGTCGAGTGGAATTTTTGACAGCAGCTCAAAATCGCTGGGAGTCGCGATGCTGGATCACGATGGCGACGGCTGGATCGACCTTCTGGTCGCAAACGATACTCAGCCAAACAAACTGTATCGCAACCAGCGGAACGGGACGTTCAAAGATGCCGCAGTTGAAGCCGGACTTGCTTTCAGCAGCGACGGCAGGGCGCGAGCCGGCATGGGCGTGGACGTTGCAGACTTCGCAAACTCGGGCCATGCAGGCGTAGCAATCACGAATTTCGATAACGAAATGACCGGGCTTTACGAGTTCGACGGGAAAAGTTACGAGGATGTTGCAGCTCAGGCGGGAGTGGGACTGCCTTCGAAAAACACGCTTGGATTCGGCTGCGTTTTTTTGGATGCCAATCTCGACGGATGGCTCGATCTTGCCGTGGCGAATGGACACATCGACGAAACAGTGCGCAACATTCGCGGAAACGTAGGCTATGCGCAACCGCCACAATTGTTTCTAAACAACGGAAAGGCGGGGTTTCGCGACGTGGCTGCGGAATTGAATGCGGGTTTCGACCAGCCGAAAGTCGCCCGAGGCCTGGCCTATGGCGATTTTGATCGTGACGGCGATCTCGATCTGCTGTTGACCACCAACAATGGCCCGGCGTATTTGTACCGGAACGATCAACTCGCGGGAAATCGCAGTATCCGGTTCCGGCTGGTGGGAACCAAATCGAATCGCGATGCTATTGGCTCGACTGTGCGCATTGTCGCCGCAGGAATGACGCAATCGCGGATGGTGAAGAGTGGATCGAGCTATCTGTCGCAATCCGAATTGCCGGTCACGTTTGGTTTGGGGAAGAATGATCGCGTTGAGAGTGCAGTGGTTCGGTGGCCGAGCGGAAGAGCGGAAGAATTCAAAAACCTGTCGGCCGGGCACTGCTACGAATGCGTGGAAGGAAAAGGCATCAGTGAGCAGGATGGATTTTAGCGTCCGGCAGAATGATGCTCACTCATAGCTTCGGTTCGAGCGCGAGAGCCGCTCGGTTTGACTAGTTTACGGCGGCGAGATGGTTCCGGCCGCATTCACGTCGATATCCACCGATTCGCTTACGCGCAAGAATAATGTGCTGGGATTTTTCATTCCCCATTTCACGTAGGGAATTGAAAAATGCAGCGCCGCGGACCAATGGTCGGAAAACATTTCTACCTGAGCGGGAATAGTCAGTTCGTGATCGGCGCCGTGAATGGAGACCGCTCCATGCAGGCGAAGGGAAGATTTGCCCAGCGGCAGGGTTCCATCGATGCGATCGGGACGGAACGTGATTTCCGGATACTTCTCGCTCTCCAGAATCTCGCGATGCATTTTTCGATCGCGAATGCTGTTGCCGCTCTGGCCACTTCTGGCATCCACGACAATTTCTCCGGTAAGGCTGCCTGACGCGGAATCAAAATTCAAAGAACCACGCTCTGTCCGGAAAGTTCCGCGAACCGTGTGCAAAACGTCGGCGAGTGTGAACGTTATGGATGTATGCTGCGGGTCGAACTGAAGAGCGAGTTGTTTGTCGCTATCTTTGTTCTGATCGCTGTGCTGACCAAGACAGAGGCCGCCGACAAGCACGCAAAGCAAAATCAAAAGCAGCGACGCCCGTTGCAAGAGGCTGCGGCTGGAGGGTTTCATGGTCGAGTTATGCAGTGAGCAATCCCCATCCGAGGGTAAGGCCATTAAGAGCCAGATCGAGAGGCGACGACCTTCCCACATGAAAGGCGAGCAACTTGCGGAAAATTTGGGGACGCCCGCGCAGCACCCGCAGCGTACGTCTCTGGAGCGCCGGCCGGCCGTCCTGCAGAAGCATCAGTCGCGCCATGAATAAAGGCCGCAAAGAGAGGCGGCGATGTGCGGTCTGGTAATGCGCGAGGTCACCCGTGCAAAGAGATTTCGCCAACTCAATCGCTTGGCAAAAAGAAAGGTCAAGACCTTCGCCGGTTATCGCGTCCACTGTGCCGGAGGCGTCGCCGATGAGCGCGACATTTTCTCGATACAAGCGCTTCAATCTGCGATTAGCTGAGACTGCTCCGCGTTCTGCCGAAGTGGTTTTGGCCCCGCGAAGCCGCTCATAAAGTGCGGGGAACTCGCGCAAAGATTCATCCAGCCGAAGTTGCGGATTTCGCGATGCTACCGCGACACAAACTTGGCCGGGACCGGATGCCGTCGCATAAGCCTGGCTATCCTTTCCCCAATAGACTTCCAGCCGGTCCGTCCACGGCGCGACACGATAATGCCTGCGAAACGCATAACGCAAGCGGGAGTGCGAAAACCGATCGAGATTTGCCCAGCGGCGCACGCGTGAGTTCGCACCGTCGGCGCCAACAATCCATCGTGCGCGAATCTCGCGATCGGCAAGACAGACTTTGTTATCGGCGATTCCGGTCACGACGCGTTTCCACAGCAGGTTAACGCCCAACGCCTCGGCACGCTCCGCCAGCGTGCGATGCAATATCGTCCGCCGAACCGAGAGACCGAACTGGCCGGAAGGAAAATCGGCCTCGGCGGAGAACCCTGAACTCAAGAAGCGCACGCCGCTGAGCCGGCAAATCTCGGGCGCAGGCAGCGCGACTCCCAAATGCTCGAGCGCGCCAATCGCATCCGGCATCAGCGCTTCCCCGCAGGCCTTGTCGACCGCGGGAGCGGCGCCATCCGCGACCGTCACATGAAATCCCTGCTGCCGCGCGGCAATCGCCGCGGCCAGTCCTGCGGGACCGCCCCCAACAACAAAAACATCTGTAGAGTTCTGCAAATGCATTCCTCACCACTCGAGCAGTACCAGCTCCGAACAAAAACCGGGACCCATCGCGGCCAACAAGCCGAGCGTACCCGGCGCTGGGCGCCGGTTCTTCATCACGTCTTCGAGCACGACCAGTACTGAAGCGGAAGAAAGATTGCCTACTTTGCGCAGCGATGCCCAGGAGGCATCGAGCTCTCCGTTGCGCAACCCTAACGCACTCTCCGACGCCTGCAATACCTTCGGTCCACCGGTGTGCAGGACAAAACTTTTGAGATCGCTGCGCGAGTGTCCAGTGTCGGCGAGAAAGGCATCCACGTCGCGCCCCAGATTTTCGCGGATCAGGTTCGGAACCTCGGTCGAGAGTACGATCCGAAAGCCTTTCTCGGAAACATTCCAGCCCATCATATCTTCGGTGTGAGGATAGAAAATCGAGCGGGTCGCAAGAATTGTCGGGCCATCAAT
>JASHTD010000346.1 GCA_030040725.1 Candidatus Sulfotelmatobacter sp.
GGAATGAAGCTTCTGCGCGAAAACTCTGTCGATCTTATCCTCACCGATCTCAAGCTGCCGGGAATGAGTGGCCTGGATTTTCTGCAGGCCGTGAAGCGGCAGAATGCGGGCTTGCCCGTGGTGGTCATGACCGCATTCGGGACCGTCGAGACGGCCGTGGAAGCCATGAAAGCCGGTGCCAGCGATTACGTGCTCAAACCGTTTTCGCTGACCGAGATGCGGATGGTTGTGCGGAAAGAGCTGGACGTCCGCAAGCTGCGCGAGGAGAACCGTACGCTGCGCGAGGCGCTGGGGAAGCGCTTTAGCCACCCGAACATCGTCGCTCGCAGCGAGAAGATGCAGGAAGTGCTGGGTACGGTCGATCGCGTGGCGACTACTAATGCAACCGTGCTGCTTGGCGGTGAGAGTGGCGTCGGCAAGGATTTAATCGCGCGCGCAATCCATGAAAAATCGCGTCGCGCTTCCGGGCCGTTTATCAAGATCAACAGTACTGCCATCCCGGAGAATCTTCTGGAAAGCGAATTGTTCGGCTATGAAAAGGGAGCATTCACCGGTGCGGGTGTATCCAAGCCAGGTAAATTCGAACTGGCTGACAAGGGCACACTTTTTCTGGATGAGATTGGCGACGTCCCTCCGGCTACGCAGGTGAAGCTTCTGCGGGTGCTGCAGGAGCGCGAGTTCGAGCGCCTGGGAGGCACGAAGACCATAAAAGTCGATGTGCGGCTGATCGCGGCCACCAATCGCGATCTTCGCGAGGCGCTAGAGCAGGGAACTTTTCGAGAGGATCTTTATTACCGCCTGAATGTTGTTCCGATCGATATTGCACCTCTTCGGCAGCGCAAGGAAGATATCCCGGAACTGGCGAATCTTTTTATTGCGCACTTCTCCGGCGATTCCGGCAAACCGGTCGAAAGTATTGCGCCGGACGCCATGCAGATCCTCCTGAACTACCACTGGCCGGGAAACGTGCGCGAATTGCAGAACATTATTGAGCGCGCCTGTGCTCTTGCGAAAGGCACCGTGCTCGAAGCTGCCGATATTCATCTCGATGAGCGTCCTGCAAAGGCGGCGAACGGCGCGAGTGGATTTCTGCCTGAAGGCATGACTCTCGAGGGCTGGGAAGACGAAATGATTCAGGAGGCGCTGCGCCGCGCGAACGGGAACAAGAGTCAGGCAGCGCGGCTACTGGGGCTATCGCGGAATGCATTGCGCTATCGCCTGTCTAAGATTGGGATCGCGGACGAGGAGAAAGAAAGCTGACCTCTGGCCGAAAACCACCACCTTGGTCGATGACAACCACCGTTCGAAACAGCAAAATCCTGCTCAGCATCGTAACTCGGTATTCCGCGCTGAAAATACAAGACTTACACGCCAGGTCAATATTCGCTTTTTGGCAAGGAACTTGCCCTCGTACTTAGTGCGTCGATCTCATGGAATTCGGGTTCAATGAGGTAGGCAGCCATTCTAGAACTTCGAGAAGACAGTATGAAAAAACAATTCTTTGCCGTACTCGCGATATTTGCTCTCGTGATGGTTGCGAGCTTGCTGACGATGCAGGCGCAAACCACCGAAGAGACTCCGGCACCCTCCGATCAACCGAGTGCGCCGATGGAAATGGGGCAACCGGCTCCTCCGCAGCAGCCCGCGCCGCCTGCACCTGGGCAGGCGCCTCCGCCGGCGCAGCCTCAAGCCGGTCAGCCGCCACAAAATATGCCGGAAGCGCAACCGGGTGGGCCTTCGGGCGAGGGTCCGGCGGAAATCAAGCAGGGAGTTGGCCACATCAGCTTCATGAAAGGCGATGTCTCGACCCAGCGTGGTGATTCGGGAACCTGGTCCGCTGTGGTGCTGAATCAGCCGGTGTTAATGGGCGACAAGGTTTCTACCGGCCCTAACGCACGTGCTGAAGTGCAGCTCGATTACGCGAACATCCTCCGCTTGGGTTCAAATTCGCAGGCGAACATCGCTAACTTCACGAACAGCAATATTCAGATTCAGTTGGCGCAAGGTATCGCTGATTACACCGTTTTCAACGAGAGCGAGGCCGAGCCTGAGATCGATACGCCGAATGTCGCGGTTCATCCCGCGCACAAGGATGTCGTCGTGCGTGTCGAAATACGCCCGGATGGCGACAGTGTCATCATCGTTCGCAAAGGCGACGTACAGATTTCCACCCCGAAGGGAATCGCCGACGTTAAAGAAGGCCAAATGGCCACGGTGCGCGGTTCCACCGAGGATGCACAATACCGCATCGCATCCGCTCCCGACCGGGACGATTGGGATATCTGGAACAGCGAGCGCGATCACATGATCCACAGCGCGCGCGCATGGCAGCACACCAGCCCTTACTACACTGGCGCGGAAGATTTAGATGCCAACGGGAATTGGGAGAACGTTCCTGACTACGGTCAGATCTGGGTGCCGAACGAGCCGGAGGGCTGGGCTCCGTATCGTGACGGCAACTGGGTTTGGGAACCTTACTATGGCTGGACTTGGGTTGGCTACGAGCCTTGGGGCTGGGCGCCATATCACTACGGACGCTGGTTATGGTACGGCGGTGCATGGGGATGGTGGCCGGGACCGGTCTGGGGTCCGGGCTTCTATCGTCCATTCTGGGCGCCGGCATATGTCGGCTTTTTTGGATTCGGAGGCTTCGGTTTTGGCGTCGGCTGGGGTTGGGGCGGCTTTGGTTGGTTGCCCCTCGGACCAGGCGATTGGTTCCATCCGTGGTGGGGTGGATATTGGGGACGTTGGGGTTGGGCTGGGGCTCGTTGGGGTGAATTCGGCCGCTTCGGTGGAATTGCACCTCTTCATGCTGGAGTTCGCTTCTCGAACTTTGCCCACATCAACGATGCTCACAT
>JASHTD010000360.1 GCA_030040725.1 Candidatus Sulfotelmatobacter sp.
CTTTCTCGTTCGACTTGCATGTGTTAGGCACGCCGCCAGCGTTGATTCTGAGCCAGGATCAAACTCTCGTTTGAAACCTGATGCCTGCCGACGGGTAGAAGGCAGGCTGCCATCGCCGGGCTCGAAAGCCGGGATGGCGCCACCGAAATTCTCTTGCGAAAATCCGGTGGTCTATCTTGTGAGATCGTTCAGACTTATGCCCGAATGATTTCTCACGACTGGCACGTTCAACCGAGTTGTCAAAGACCGAATCGCGGTCCGCCAGAGCGGCGCGAATTCAGTCCAGGCGGAGACACACAAGTGCGACTCCGACTGTCCTCGAAACCTTACAAACATACCGTGCGGCGAAAATCCCGTCAACGATCGCATCCCACAGGATTTCCAGATGATTTCCACATGGGGAATGTGGGAGCGAAACGGGAGAGCGGCGGCAAAAAGCAGACTCCTCGCTCCGCTCGGAATGACAAACCCGATGCAGGGTGGAGCTGCAGATCGGCGCTCAAGAGCGCGCAACAGTATGGTCCTCCGTTGGCGCAACGCTCAGATTTCGGCGCATGCCAAAACGGAAGACAAAAAATTGAGAAAAGAACTTGTTTTGGAGGTCCTTGCTTTGAAGGTACCCTTCGGAGCGATGCTCTGAAAATCCGGTTCGCCTGGGGCTTGCCGATCTGCGGAAGCTTTGCTCTGAATGCAGTCGCGTGGCCGCGACGATTGAGAACTCCCGTTCTCTTGAATCTTAGATGCCGGGCAGCGACGAGAGTTGCAGAATATTACGCCCGGCTAGCCACACTACTCTCGGTTCATTGTTTATAGCAGATGAACGGGCGGGAGCGCAAGGGGGAGTTTATAAAGTTGGCGCCGGGGGCAGAATTCTCGCTCGGGGTGACACAAACAGGGGCCAGAGAGCTGCGGAGCTTTCGCTCCGCAGGACAGCCTGTTCCTACATGGCTTTTGGGGGTAGGGATTCCCTTCGGCTTCACTCAGGGCAGGCTTTCGACTCGCACTCGCGTGCGCTCGTGCTCGCTCAGAATGACAGTCGATGGGGGCCCCGACTGCGCGGAATGAAAAAGCAGGTTCCTCACCGCCGCTTCGCGCCGATTCGGAATGACATCCCGTGGCCTTGTTTCTAGGGGAATTCGAGGGTGACGAATTTGGCAGGGGTGGTGCCGGTGTTGGTGACGGTGTGGGAGTAGCCGGCGGGAAGCCATTTGTGGTCGCCGGATTGGAAGTGAATGGGGAGGGGCTTGATGTCATCGCGGACACTGTCTTCATGCAGATCGAAATCGGTGACGGCGACCAGTAGATGCGGGCCGGCGTAGCGATGCGCGGGAACGACGCCGCCGGGCTGGAGTTCGAATTCGGTGACGCGGACGCCGTCTTTGACGAAGAGGATTTCTTTGGTGCCGCGGTCGAGAATGTCGAGGCCGCGTTCTTCATCCCAATGGATTTTGCCGGAGGCGGCGGAGTTGCGCAGGGATGCATCCTGCAGGATTTCGACGGTGACGTTGCGAAAGGGTTGCGGGCCGATGTCGGCGACGTAGTGGGCGAAGTTGCCGGAGGCGAAAATGGTATCGCCGTCGTGGAGTTTCACAGAGACGGTGGGCTTGTTCTTGACGGTGTTGGAAACCTCGGCGTCGCCGAGGGTGATGGCGATGTAGTCGTGGCGGTGCCAGTGCATCTCGGTTTGCGTGTTGGGGTCGACCTCGACGTTGAATACGCGGACATACGGGTTTTGAAAGGCGAGGTGATGGTGGGCTTCACTGGTGATTTCGACTTCGGGCAGGGCGGACTGGGCAGCCATCCAGGTAGCGCCGATGCAGCCGAGGCAAAGGAGGAGAGCGCAGTGAGACATGCGGGGGATTGTACACCGGGGTAGTGTTGGCAAGCTGGATCCAGCGTTACCCAAAGTCGAAATCCCCACCCAAGCCAAAAGAGGGCTTGGATGGGGCAGCCGCGCGTCTCGGGTCGGAATGGCATCCGTCTTCAAGTGCGCTGAGGGCTGGGTTCGGTGAAGTGCCCGCTTTCATTGGTGAGGGTAGGGATTCTTCGACTCGCACTCGCATGCGCTCGCGCTTCGCTCAGAATGACAAGGGGAAGGTAGGGATGCTTCGACTGCGGAGGATTGTCCTGCGGACAATCCTCCTTCGCTCAGCATGACAGGGACGGTTCACTTCGCATTCAGCAGGCCGAAGACCCCGACCCCGGTGGTGGTGCCGACGTAGACTTTGCCGTTGATGATCATAGGCGTGATGAATTTGTTGCCGTTGCCGAAGTGATCGCGTCCGTTGGCGGCCTGGTTGGTGTTGTAGAGTTCGTCGAGCGTAGCAGCGTTGTAAGCGTGAAGAACGGCAGGATCGGTATTCTCTGCCGCCCAGACGATGGCGTTCTGAGTTCCGTTGGAGGAGATGCTGGGGGTTGCTCCCGGATATTCGAAGGACGTGGGAGTTTGAGCGACCGGAGTGGAGTGCAGTTTCGCGTTCTTGAATTGAAAGGCGAGGATGGGAGAGCCGACGGGTCCGTAATAGAGACGGCCGTCGAAATAGGCGGGCATGTTCCAGCAACCACCGGGGAGAACGCCGGAGAGTTCCTGATAAATGTTGCTGTTGTCGTTGGGGTTGAATTTCCCCATGTTGGTGCGATCGACGAGATAGAGATTGCCATCTTTGCCGGCGCCGGCGGCGAGTTGCTGGACGTTGCCGGAGGAATCTTTCAGGTTGGGAAGAAGGATGGCTCCGCCGGAGCCGAAGTCGACATCGTCTTCACTTTCGGTGGGGCCGTTGTACATCTCGAAATAATCGGCGACGGCGAGACCACCGCTGGTGGTGAGGCGGACGAAAGCGTTGCCGTAGTCGCCCTGGCTGGGAAATCCGCTGGAGTTGAGAGTTGTGTCGAAGATGCCGTTGGCATCGAGGAAGAAGATGTTGCCATCCTGATCGGCAGTGAGGCCGGAGCCAGCTCCCCAGATGGAACCTTCGTTGCCGTTGGGAGTAACGTCGATGACGGTTTCCTGGGCGAGCGTGGTGGGGTTGTAGCCCATGATCCAGCCAGTGTAGGGACGGGCATCACAGTGGGAAGTAAAGGCAAGATAGATGAGGCCATCGACGGCGAGCAGGCCGCCGCGCTCGGCGTACTGGGCGGGCTCGAAGATGACGTAGCCGCCGGAGCTGCTGTCGCCGGTGCCGGGATACTTGGCGGAGATGGTGGCGGGGCCGCCGTAGAGTTCATTGCCAGTGGTGGCCTCAAGGGCGTGCAGGCGCTGAAAGTAGTCGCCGGAGGAATTCTTCGACATGGCCGTAACGTAGACGACGCCGTTCGTTCCCTTGGGGCGGAGAATGACGGGAGTGGCCGTGACGCCGATGGTGGGTGTGATCTGGGAGCAGCCGCGATCGTCGGAGGGAGTCTCGCCGGATTCGAGGGTGCTGGTGTGCCAGAGTTGCTTGCCGGAATCGGCATCGAAGGCGTAGACGGAGTCATTTTCGGTGGCGACGATGAGCACGTTATGCGTGGCGCCGCTTACCGGGATGGCGGAGATATAGAGAGGTTCGGCGTCGACGAGGCCATCGACGGTGAGAACGAAAAGCTTGCCGAAGGTATTGACGTTGACGTTGCTTTGGGTAAGCGTGGTTTCGGCGGGATTGAGTCCGGTGTGGGCGTTGTTATTGTGGTAGGTGAGAACATTTTGCGCGAAGGCGCATTCTGCGAAGAAAGTGGCGAGCGCGATGGCTAAGATGGAGACGGTCAAGACAAAGCGAGAGCAGGAAGCGCTGCGGACTTGCATGGTGAGACCTCCGTCACGGACTGGTTCGGTCGGCGAATTGTGCTGGCTGTTTGTAACCGAGGAGACGGAATGGCGCTAAGGCCAGCTTTCTGAAATTTGTTGCCGAAGATTATGGCAAAGTTGGCCGCGGAAGGCAAAACTCGGTGGTGCATGGGGGAGCCGCGGAACGGGTGGTTTGAAACGGAGCGGATTTTAATGGAATTGGGAAAGCTGCTGATTTTTCTGGGCGTGATTCTGGTGGCGGCGGGAGTGCTGGTGATGCTGCTGGGCCGGGCGCATCTGCCTTTGGGGCGGCTGCCCGGAGACATTGTTTATCGCGGGAAGAATACAAGAATTTATTTTCCACTGGCGACTTCGATTCTGCTGAGCGTGGCGCTGACGATTCTGTTGTATGTGGTGAGCCGGTGGAGAAGGTGAGAAGCTTGTTCACCGAAGAGACACGAGATCACCGGGATAAACAGGTTTACGATCACAAGCTAGTGAATCGATTCGCGGCTTCGCGCTCAAAATCAGCGCAAGTCCAATATTCTCGCCCTTGTCTCGGTAGCGGCGTGGGCGGGCGGCGAGGTCCAGGATCGAGAATCGGCCCAGAGTTCCTTAACGGCGATTCGCGGTAGTCAGAGAAAGCACGGCATACGAAGTGGCTGCGTCATTCATAAAAAGCGCGGTCTCCGGACTGATGTGGTGCTCTTTGTTCTTGTTGAGGGAGTAGGCCGGCCAGGAGCCCGTCTTGTCCTGATTCACAGTGAGCCATGCGAGCCCCCGCTTTAGCGTGGGATTTTCCGGCGAAATCCCAACCTGCTGAAGAACGAACGTGATCAGACCTGTCGCGTATCCGTCGCCCCTGGCTTCCTGAAGCGTTCCATCCGCGCGCTTCCAATCGCCAGAAAGAGAGGACAGGCTCCAGCCTCCGTCCGCCTGCTGCTTTTCCACAACCTCGGCAACGATCGCCTTCTGCCGATCCGGTTCGAGCAGTCCCGGCAGCTTCGCACCGGCCCACAAGAGAAAGACTCGATTCATCGGGGTCTGCGAGGCAAATTCACGATTGAGATACTCCCGCAAGGGCGTAAGTCTGGTCTGGACTTCAGGCGCTGCGCAATAGTTTCCGGGAGCGGTGCCAACGGCAACGGCGGCCAGCGCAGCTCCGAAGTAGTCCGAATCGTCCGCTTCCCGGCTCGTTCTTAAAGCGCAGCCACAACCACGCGCCTTGTTGCTTCCCGGCCATTTGCTGTTCGGCCCACATGTTCTCAAAGGCCATATGCGTGTCGTGGCTGAGGTGGCCGCTTTGCGCATCCCGGCTCGAAAGAATCAGCGCGTTGAGAACGGATTCCGTCCCACGGGACTCGACCGACTTGTACGGCCCACGGTCGACATCTTTGTAGAACGGTTCAACCTCCTTCCAAAGGCGCACGCGCTTGGTGACGTTGTCGAGCAGCCGCTGCTCGTTCGGAGATGGGGCCTGCTCGGCAAGAGCCGTTCGAAGAGCGGAACGCGAAAGAGCATAAGGGACAGCGGTGTGACATGAAACGCAGAAAGTTTCGTGGTCGCGCTGGGCTCTGGGCCATTCCATCCACCACGTCAGCCGACCGTCTAGATAAGCGGCCGCAGACTTAGGATCCCAGGAGTTAGCGATCTTTGTTTCCGGCTTATCCGAGCGGGCCGCCACGCCTTCTGACCAGTTACTGGCAGCTGTTGCCCCTATGCGACCAGCCAACAGGACTCCCGCCAAGCAAACCACTAAACCGCCCGTCAGTCGCATAGCGCTCTTCATAAAACCTCGCTTTCAGGAGCAACATCTTTCTCAGCATCCTGGCCTGTCAGGGTTTTGTTTCTCGAAATTGTTTCATGCAGTTGGGTTCGACCATTCTCATGCGTTCGCGATTATAGCTCCGAACAAATCGCGCTCCAGCGTATCCAACCAGACAGGGATGGATGTTGGCGATTGGTTCGGTGCTCAATTGGCTGGTCGCCCAGCCTTTGAATAGCCGAGGCCGTTACAACGCTTGGGTCCCGCTCTTCGCGCAGGTTGCGAAGGACCGGTACCGGACTGCCAACGGTGAATGGTTTGACTCGAAGGAATCAAAGGAGCGCGCTGGAACCCATTGCTATTGGCAGCATCGTACCCGCCCTTGCACAGAACGCAAGGACGGGGCATCCACATTTTCGGAACGGGAAAGAGAAATCCAAATGCGAAAAATGCGAAAGGCTGGGCCACCCGCCCGAGGGCAGCCTGGGCAAGGTCAATGAGTGTAATCGTGATTTCGTGAACCATCTCCCACGTATGTCACACCCCGGCGTGCAAAGGATCACTGAGAAAGTGAGCCAGCACGCTTAGGATTTTCTCGCAAGAAGAAGCCCTTCATTTTCACTTCTCCTGGAGGGCAGACGTGCCACTTCTACGCATTCGACGAGGGTTGACCGCTACGAGGGCGAGGCCTTCGCCGATCCCGCGTCCTTGGCCCACCGGGAGTAACTCATTCCATAATTCACCTTGCGGGGTCGCAAGGAAGGAGGACGATCAAATGAAGCGAAAGAATTTCCTCAGAATTCTCGGATTGGCGATGGCGCTTACCTTGGGTGCCAGCGCCTGGGCGCAAGGCACCTTCAAGACTCTGTATACGTTCACGGGTGGCGAGGACGGAAACGGGCCTGTCTCTGGCCTGGTCTTCGATGGCTCCGGCAATCTTTACGGCACCACCGAATCCGGCGGTGCCTATAATGCAGGGACGGTCTTTGAGCTGACACAAGTATCGGGCGGCGGCTGGACGGAGAGTGTGCTGTACAGCTTCACCGGCGGCGCAGATGGAGCCGCGCCTGCTGCCGATCTGATTTTCGATACGTCTGGGAACATCTATGGCACGGCAGGCTATGGTGGTGCAAGTGGAACGTACTGCGCCGGCACATGCGGTGTTGCCTACGAGCTGACACCGACCTCGAACGGCGGTTGGACAGAGAGTGTGCTCTATAGTTTCACAGGTGGCGCGGATGGAGCTCGCCCGAGCGCTGGCTTGATCTTCGACGCAGTGGGTAATCTATATGGCGGCACATGGCAAGGCGGCTACATTTCCCCCGAGTGCTATGACGGATGCGGCGTCATCTACAAGCTCACACCGAGTACAGGCGGCGGCTGGACGCAAAGTGTAATCCATACCTTCATGGGTAAATGGGACGGCCGGAATTCCTGGGGTTCGCTCATCTTGGATGGATCCGGGAATCTCTTCGGCCCAGCCTGGAACAGCGGTGTCTCCAGTGACGGATACGGAGTCGTTTTCAAGCTAACACCTAACTCCGACGGATCATGGACTGAGCATGTGCCGCACCAGTTCAAAGGAGGTAATGACGGAGCTGAGCCTCAGGGTCATCTTGTCTTTGATAATGCCGGAAACCTTTATGGAATAACACAAGACGCCCTCTACGGCGGCTATGGAACGGTGTTTGAGCTCCTACCGAGCGCCAACGGCGGCTGGTTGAGGCGTACGTTGCATCAGTTCTCGGGTGGCAGAGACGGAGCTCATCCCTATTCTGGGCTGACCTTCGACACGACCGGGAATCTCTACGGCGTCGCGAACGATGGTGGCGCTGATGGATATGGAGTCGTGTTCAAAGTGACGCCAACCTCGCCAGGTGGATGGAGCTACCGAGTGCTCCACACCTTCGAAGATACCACCGGCGCTTACCCTCAGGGCGACTTGATCATCGATGGGGCCGGGAACTTGTACGGCACGACTTACGGGGACGGCAGCAACACCTTTGGCTCAGTGTTTGAAATTACGCCGTAGCCCTACTTCCCAGGATGGGCAGACAGCAGTGCCTGCTCTTATCTTCGAGGGGTTTGGCGTAACATTCCGATTACACTCATTGACTCCGGCAGGCCTGCCTATTTGCCGGTGCGGGGATCCCAGACTGGGCTGCCTTTCGCGTCGCGGAGTGTCCAGGTATCCGTTCCCTTCGCAATTTCCCGGGCAAGAATTACTTCGGATTCTTTCTCCTTCACCCTGGAGCCGGTAAGAGAAACTTGCTCGCCCTTGGCGAAAGAAATTCCCATCTCTTCCTCAAACGGCTGGGGACAAACGTAGACGACGAGCGTTTCAGTTTGATCTTTAAGGACAAGTTGGATGAAGTCCTTGCGTGTGCCAAAGTCTGAGACCTTCACGTCGTC
>JASHTD010000304.1 GCA_030040725.1 Candidatus Sulfotelmatobacter sp.
TTTGTCGTTGGCTACACGCTCTCGACAGATTTCCCCATCACTTCCCACGCTACGCAGAAGACCTTCGGTGGCGGCACTGTGACGGGAGACGCTTTTGCATTCGAACTGGCCTCGAAGGGTGGTATTGCATACAGCACGTACATCGGGGGCAGCGGCGATGAAGTTGCCTACGGCGTAAGCGTCGACTATGCGCCTAGTGCCACTCCCAACCTGTACGTGGTTGGCTCAACCACTTCAGAGAATTTTCCGGTCACGACCGGGGCTTATCAAACGGTTTGCGGAAAATCCAGCTCAGGGATTTGCCAGAATGGCTTTGCTACGAAACTCGGTTCGCAGGACACTTCTGTGGTTTATTCCACCTATTTGGGTGGCTCCGGCGGATTGGGCGACGCGGCTTATGGAGCGGCCGTCGACAGTAACGACAACCTCTACATCACGGGAATCACGGGCTCGGCAAATTTTCCGACCACCCCGGGTGCCTACGATCGCACGTGCGGCTCGGATGGCTTGTGCAATGGTACCTACGATGGATTCGTAACCGCACTCAACGAAAATGCGAACGGTCTGTTCTTCTCGACGTTCCTCGGTGGAAGCAACTATGACTATACCGCCGGGATTGCCGTCGATAGCACGGGCGCGGTCTACGTCTCCGGCAACACCATCTCCACCGACTTTCCAACTACGAGCGGAGCAGCGCAGACTACCTTCGGTGGCATGTCGGAAGGCTGTGTGCCAACCAGCGGGACCTGCGGCGACGTGACCGTGACCAAACTCAATCCTGGCGGCGAAACACTGGCCTACTCGACTTACCTCGGCGGCAGTCTGGATGAATACCCCGGCATGTCGATGGCCATAGATTCTCTGGGAGATGCTTACCTGACCGGACAAACTTCATCGGCCAACTTTCCGCTGGTGAGCCCGTTCCAGGCGACCTACGGAGGAGGATCGAGCGACGCCTTCGTGACTATCGTCAATCCCACAGGCACTGCGTGGGAATCATCCAGTTACCTTGGCGGCAACGGCCAGGATTTCGGATACCGGACCGTCGTGGACTCCTCGGATAACGTATTTGTTTCGGGGGGAACGCTTTCCACAAACTTTCCGGCTACCTCCAGAGCGTTTCAAAAAATCTGCGGCACCGACGGCACCTGCAATGGTGGGTACATGGATGCATGGGCGGCGAAGCTGATTGCCTCTGCAGATGTGGCGGTCAGCATCCAGGCCTCTGCCAATCCAGTGAAAAGCGGGGCAAATCTCAAGTATCAGATTAAGGTTAGAAATAACGGCCCCGATACTGCACTAAACATTTCGATGACGGACGCGACTCCGACCGGTACAACATTCGTCACCGTAACCACTACTGCAGGGACTTGCACCGCGCCGCCTGTCGGCGGCACCGGAACCGTCACTTGCACCACTGGATCCCTGGCAAGCCTGACCAGCATCACCGTCACCATGGAGGTCAACGTGACCGCGTCCTCCGGAAGCGTGCTTAAGGATACGGCAACTGTGACTTCGACAACTCAGGATCCCAGGCCCGGCAACAATTCCGTCACCCTCAAAACAAATGTGGATTAGATGATGAGTTGGACGCGGCGACTGCAAAGACAATCGGGCCAAGGCAAATGCCTTCGGCCCGGTTTCATTTATTTGGAAAGCTAGCTCAGGCTGCCCGTCTGCGAACGCAATAGAGAAGCTACCTGCTCGTCACCGGATTGAATATTCCGGTTCAGTGTAAGGAATCGGAAGCGTTGAGCTGCGCGAGCAACCCCCGCCCTCGGCGCTGCATAATAAGATTCCTGACCCGGTTCCGATCGGAGGCCGGCCAAAAATCATCGAGAGCTTTCCATCCCTGCTCTTCGCGGCCGCTGTAAAGATAGTTCAGCACGATGATCAACACATTCCGGACCGTCGGTAGTTGATCGGTGAACATCTTGTCGTTGTAGCGCGAGCTACGAAATTTCTCGAGGTCGGCTGGAGTGAGCTGACTGCGCGCCTGTTCGATCAGCTTGTCGTATTCCGGCTGGAATTGATCGCTCACATCGACCAATTGATCTCCCTGCATCTTCAGAAAAACCTTGGGAACGACCGCCATCGGATGAGGAACCAGAAAATAATCCAGGCTGCTCTCATCCCCTTCAATCAGGATGGTGCCGTCCTTCTGCTTCTCGAAGTCAAGGTGGGAGCGGCTTTGGATCTTGCGGATGAGTTGTGGAGTACGCCCCAGGCCAATGACGGTGTATGTGAAGCAGCAATGCTCACCGCCGGAATATCCGGCGATCACGAGTTCAGGCTTGCCATCCCCGTTGATATCGGCTCCCGAGATCTTATCAATGGTGAGCGACCAGTCCTTCGCGGCCGCGGTGACCGTTCCCTTTGGCGAAGTGATTACAGCGCGGCAGCGATCCGTAGGCGTCTTGCTCCCGTGGCGCAAGCGAATAGTGAAACCATCGAGCCGCTCTGGCCGTTCATAGCTGCGCGCGTAGGGACAGCTGAAAGCAGCATCAGGCGTCTTTTCTCCAGGGCGTAATGCAGGTGGACGAAGCGCGGGATGATCGTCATCGTCGTCATCGTCCCTGTCTCTTTTCTGAGCATGGGCTGCAACCACGGAAAAAATGAGAAGTACACCAAGGAATGCCGGAAATAACCTTTTGTTCATGGGCAGACAGATATCCTGTTCTGTATAGGCATGTTGCGAGGGAGTATAGATACTGTTTACCCTCCCCGGAGGGAAACAGGCAAGTGGAAAACGCACCCCGCAGAGGCCCAATATGGCACTAAAGTGCCATTTACGGACGTTCACCCCCATACTAAAGTCTCTGAACAATCTGCTCTGGACGGTTGAACCATTGACTGTTCCGGACGAACAGACTCGGAGAGTCCTTTTCCCGACCCGTTCGCGCATAATTTGATTCTCCCCCTGCATTCTGTACCGCAGAAACTAAGAACTTGTTCGCCCCCAGGTGGCGCCGGAATTGCCGGCGTTCCAATTACTTTTTGCTAAAGCGCCTCCGTCTGAGGAGAAACGTCGAAATGGCTCAGTTTGCAACACCCATGCCGCAGACCGCGGATCGAATTCGTGTCTTGGCAGCTGACAGCACTCATATGAGCAGCCAGTTGCTTGCCCAGGCTCTCGCCCAGAACACCCAGTTTCAGGTTACCGGCATAGAACCCAAAGCAGCCTCGATTCTTGCCGCGGTAGCCGATGAAAAACCCAATGTGGTCCTGATGAGTTCGGTGTTGGATGAATCGAGCACGGGATTCGATCTGATCCGCCGTGTCTGCAGTACCCGCCCCGAAACCAGGGTCGTCATGCTGATGGACACTTCCAAGCGATCTGCCGTGGTTGAGGCCTTCCGCTCCGGCGCGCACGGCGTTTTCTCGCGCACCGAATCTCCAAAACTTCTGGCGAAGTGCATCTGCAGCGTGCATCAGGGGCAAGTCTGGGCCAACAGCGCAGAGTTGCGCTTTCTGCTGGAAGCCCTGTGCGAATCGGAACCGGCGAGCGCCATCGAAGCCGGCAAGGAAGCCATCCTTTCGAAGCGTGAACAGGACGTAGTGCGCTGCGTGGCAGAGGGATTGTCCAATCGCGAAATTGCCAGCCGTCTGGGCCTGACTGAGCACACCGTTAAGAATTATCTGTTTCGTATCTTCGACAAGCTTGGCGTTTCCAGCCGCGTGGAAGTCGTGCTTTATGCCTTCCGGTACCGCAAGGATCTGGTGGGATCGAATACAAGCTCCGATAGCAGCTGCGTGCAGTGTGCCAAGACCTTCCCGGTATCGCAATCCGCGAAGTCTCGCGCAATCGAACAGATCGCAGCTAAAAAAGAGCTGGAGTTTCAGGATGTGAGCCGGAGAGCTCGCGCATAATTTTCGGCTGGATTTTGTTGGAACTGCGGCTCGCCTAAGGCGAGCCGCTTCTTTTTTTGCGTTCATCTAATGAGGGCGACGATACACTAGCCACGCAGATTCCGTCGCAGCATATTCCCGCTATGCCTAACCTTTATCCGATCCACAGAAGATTTCGTCGATTAAGGCCAGCGCCGAATTTGCGGTGACCACGACCTGCGGCAAAACGGTTGCCGTGGGAGCAAACTGCTCCGTCATCGCGACATTTTCTCCGACAACAAAGGGCGCAGTGCAGGGCGCGATCGAGATCGTCGATAGCGCCTCGTCGAAGCCGCAGGTGATCGAACTGCTCGGTACGGGAACCTAGGAGCTATAAGGCAGGCAGGGCTTTCTTCGTCTCTACGCGATTTCCTGAAGGGCAGCGTTAGGTACGGCCACTTTCCTTGGAACCGTGCGCAGCGCCTGATCTGGACAGATCAGTTCCAGGACCGGCGTGGTCATGAAGGTCGTAACCAGAGCCATCATTACCATCATCGAGAACAGCGCGGGCGAGATGGCTTTCACGTCGAGACCAATATTCAGAATGATTAATTCCGTTAAGCCTCGCGTGTTCATCAGCGTACCGAGGCCCGCAGCTTCTCGAACCGGCATTCCCGATAACCAGCCTGCAATCGTCGAACCACCCAGCTTTCCGAAAGTGGCTGCCAGGATAATCAACACAGCGTAGAACCACATGGTCGAGCCTTTCATCAAACCAATGTTCGTGCGCAGGCCAGTGAAGGCGAAGAACAGCGGCAGCAGCAGCGTGATCGTGATGGTTTCAAACCGGTCAAGGATATAGCGGACGAACTTTGGTTCCTTGGGCATAATCGCGCCCATGAGGAACGAGCCGAAGAGCAGGTGAATTCCCAACCGCTCCGTGCATAGTGCCGAACCGAGCGCCAAAAGGATCAGGAACGCCATGCCGTTCTCGCTGATCTCTCCGTTCTTGCGGAAGGTGTGCTCGTAGCCGCGCAGCAGAAAACGCACCCCATAAATCATCACGGCGGCAAAAAGCAGAATGCCGCCAATCGTCACCCAGATAGATGTCGATTGATGTGCCGCGCGAATCAGCACTACGATATACGCCAGAATGCACCAACCGGTCACATCATCAACTGCGGCGCACGCGATCGCGATCGTTCCCAACCGGCTATGCATCATATCCCGTTCGTTGAGAATCCGCGCCAGCACTGGGAAAGCGGTGATGCTCATGGCCGCGCCCATGAATAGGGCAAAGTTCGTAAAGGACACGCTGTCGTTCGAAAGCCTTGGATAGAGATACAAAGCGAGCAGGGAAGCCAGCACGAACGGCGCGGTAATGCTTACATGGCTGACCAATACCGCGGCATGGCTCTGGTGCTTCAGTTCTTTCGGATTGATGCCGAGCCCCACCAGAAACATGAAGATGACAACCCCGACCTGACTTAGGGCATTCAGCGGTCCGAGGCTTGACGTAGGAAAAAGATAAGCCGAGAAATGCGGCGCCACCCATCCCAGAAGGGATGGCCCGAGCAAAATGCCGGCGAACATCTCGCCGACAACTCGCGGCTGATGAATTTTCTGGAAGAGGCTCCCGACGACACGGCACAGCGCCAGAATGATCGTAATCTGCAAGACCAGCGTAAACAGGTTCAGCATTAATGGCCTCCCTTGTCTGGCGCTGGGCGCTCAGCGAGAAACCCAACAGGGGGGCAGGACGGGCAGTCGGCTATGGCGAAAGTACCTGACAGCTTTCCAGCTAGATCGCGATTCGCCGCCATAGTCACAGCATGCCCGTTGCAGCCGGTGTTTACCGCCGTATTCGTGTCAAACGACGCATGCAGCGTGGCCCCGTCAAGCGTGCCAGACCCGGTGATCGCCGGAGCACCCGGAAGGCTTAAAACAAAGCCAGTGCCTGACTGAGAGAGGGATAGGGGTTTTTCCGAGAGAGTCGTCCAAAAATTGGCGCAGGCCGCAGAATTGCTTGGCGGATCCAAGCGCAAGGCCCACGATCCATCGATCGTGGCGGGCGCAAGCAGGGAGCGGCCGGACCGCAATATGCCGGCGAGACCAACCAGGGGCAACACCACCAGAAAGGCGTAGGCAAAAACGAAATTCTTACTGGTGCTCGACATTCTCGTTTGCCTCACGTAGCGCGATCTTGCGACGGGATGGCGGCCATCTTACTACAAAAAACCCGGGCTACAGGAAATCCCGGCGGGATTAAGCCCGGGATTTCCCGTGAATCCTTACGGTTACGCCTGAGGGCTGAACGCGTTCGCGGTCAGATCGCCCAGCAGCTTGTGCCAGGGGTGTTTCTGATTCTGCTCAACCTCGGTGACCATGGTGCGCATTTTTTCCAGCACCGGCGGAGTGGCATCGTCATAAACGTCGCCCTGCAGAAGTTTTAAGACGTCGAGCCGATAGCGCTTGTCGTTCAGGAAATACGTGAACAACACATTCAGACGATAGTAGACGGTAATGAAGTCATACCAGTTCTTGGTTCCGCGGCGCAGAGTGTCCTCGTAATTGGCGAAGCTCTGCCGCGAGAAATCGTTCTTCTCTAAGGCGCCAAGAATGTCTTTGTGCGCGAATCGCGAGCTGTTGAGAGCAATGCTCACGCCTGTCGAAAAGATCGGATCCACGAAGCGTCCCGCGTCGCCAACCAGCATGAACCGGTCACCGCAAAGCTGCTTCATGGCGTAGCTGTAATCGCCCTCATCTTTGAACGGGCGAATACGGTTCGCCTTGCGCAGGGTTTCCTCGATCATCGGCCGACTCCCCACCGTGTTCCAGAAAAACTTTTCGCGGTCTTCTTTCGATTTGGCGAAATTCTTCTTTTGCGTCACCACCCCGATGCTGGTGACAGAGTCGGTGATCGGAATCTGCCAAATCCATGTATTCGAAATTGGCAGGAAGTGAATGTAGATGTAATCGAGGTTGACGTCGCGCTTGGCAAAAACTTTACGGTCGTAGCCGTCGAACCAGGCGTGAATGGCATACTGATCGAATACCGTATCCTGCACCTTAAGCTTCATCTGGTTACCGAGGAAGGTATTGCGGCCGCTGGCATCCACCACCATTTTTGCGCTGACGCTCATCTCCTTGGACCCCATATTGAAACGGACAATGGGTTCCTTGGGGCCAAAGTCGACGGAGCTGACTTTGATGCCGTCGTAGATGTTCGCCCCTAGCTTTTGGGCGTGCTGCAGCAGCATCAGATCGAACTTGCCGCGATCCACGTGGTAGGTGTGATTCTTGTTGACTCCAGCCTGCTCGCGTTCATCGAACCGGATATCGACGTTGCAATCCGCAGACAGTCCTTCGAGATCATGAGAGTACGGCATCTTGTGGTCGTCGGTGGTCCACACCGCGCCGTACTTGTGAGGAAATTTTGCGGCTTCCATCTGGGGCAGGAAATCCAAATCGCGAAAGACCCGCGTCGAGGACGGAACAAGCGACTCACCCACGTGCGGGCGCGGAAACAGTTCGCGTTCGAACACTACACAATTAACCCCCGCTTTGGCCAGGTAGGCGCCCATGGAAGATCCGGCCGGGCCCCCGCCGATAATAGCAACATCAAAATCTGGCTTCGTAATAACCAATGATTCCTCCCAGGATTGCGTTTGAACCTTTTCTACGAAAATGTTTATTGGCTTGCCTGTTTGAAGGCATCCACGGTCATATCGCCGAGCAGCTTGTGCCACGGATGCTTCGGATTCTGCTCGACCTCAGCGACCATCTTCTTCATTTTGTCGAGCACCGGAGGCGCCGCATCATCGTAGACATCACCCTGCAGCAGCTTAAGAACATCAATCCGGTAACGGGGATCTCCTACGAAGTAGGTGAACAACACGTTCAGCCGGTAATAAACGGAAATAAACTCGTACCAATTCTTGGTTCCGCGGCGCAGGGTGTCTTCATAGGTAGAGAAACTCTGCCGCGAGAAATCGTTTTTCTCCAGAGCCTGCAGAACATTGTTATGTGCGAAACGCGAGCTGTTGAGCGCAATGCTCACACCAGTGGAGAAGATCGGATCGACGAAACGGCCGGCATCGCCGACGAGCATGAAGCGATCACCGGAGAGCTGTTTCATGGCATAGCTGTAATCACCCTCATCTTTGAAGGGATTCATCTGGTCAGCCATTTTCAGTTTTTCGCGAAGCAAGGGGCGGGTGCCGACTGCTTCCCAGAAAAACTGCTCGCGATCCTGGCGCGATTTTGCAAAGTTCTTTTTCTGCGTCACAACGCCGATGCTGGTGACCGAGTTGGTGATGGGAATCTGCCAGATCCAGGTGTTTGAGATGGGCAGGAAGTGGATGAAAATAAAATCGAGCTGGCTGTCTTTCTTGGCGAAAGCCCTGCGGTCGTAACCATCAAACCAGGTGTGAATGGCGTATTGATCGAAGACCGGATCTTTGATCTTCAGCTTCATCTGATTGCCAAGAAAGGTTTGCCGTCCGCTGCAATCGATGACCATCTTGGCGCTGACGCCCATTTCCTTGGAGCCCATGTTGAAGCGGACGATCGGTTCTTTCGGGCCGAAATCTACTTCCTTGACTTTTACGCCCTCGTAAACCGCCGCCCCCAGCTTATTGGCGTGCTGCAGCAGCATCAGATCGAACTTGCTGCGATCGACGTGATACGTATACTCACGGTCCACGCCATCCTGTTGGCGCTCGTTGAACCGAATGTCTACATACGATTCAGGGTTGAGCTGGTCTTTGTCATCCTTAAAGCCACCCTGAAAATTCATCTCATAAGCGCCCTGATCTTCGGCGGTCCAGGCGGCGCCAAACTTATGCGGGAATTTTGCTTCTTCCATCTGGCTGAGGAAATCGAGGTCGCGGAACACCCGCATGGAAGAGGGAACAAGCGACTCGCCGACATGCGGGCGAGGAAATAGTTCACGCTCGAAAATTACGCAATTGACCCCCGCTTTCGCGAGGTAGGCGCCCATAGAGCCGCCGGCGGGTCCGCCGCCAATGATAGCCACGTCAAAATCAGGTTTGCTTAGAACCAAAGTATTGCTCCTTTGCTGCGGGTAGAAGTGCTTTGAATTGTCGTGGGGGGTGGTAGAGCACGCTGCTTGTTTTATCAATATCGCCTTAGTGTGCAATCCCCGTCAAGGAGACCTTCTACCCTATCCCGGCTTTGGCCCGGTGGTAACCGTGGGCAAGTTACCTTGGGGTCAGCAGTACTACCACAAGTGTTTGACGATCAAGCACCTTCCCGTGCTCCTCTCTCAATTGTGATCCGTAGAGCCTCCCGCAGAGGAGCTGTCAAGACGGCACAGGTATTGGAACTCACGTGTCCTTTACCGGCTTCGGGGGGCAGACTAAAGTCTTCAGGTTAATACCTGCCGTTCGAAGGAAATGGGTCAGCCGTTCACGAAACCAGATTGATCTCTTTGCAAATCCTTATCCCTCTAGTTTCGGGGCAAAAATCCCGCTTGCATGTGCTGTGAAGTGGGAACGGTCGGCCTAGGTTGGTCAACGGTGAAAGAGTGCATCGCGTTACAGCCATCAGTGAGGAGATTAAGAAAGAATGCCTCAAGCTCTCGATGTCTCGCGGGAGGAGTTCCAGAAAATACGCGTCCTTGCCGCCGAAAGCACGCGCATGGGCAGCCAGCTGCTGGCAGAGGCGCTGGCGCAGGAGCGCGAATTCGATATTGCCGGGATCGAAGCCAAAGGGAATGCTCTGGCCGAGGCCATCGCTCAGCGCAAGCCTCACGTGCTGCTACTAAGTTCGACCTTAGAAGGATCGGCAACCCTGGGATTTGAAATCGCGCGCCAGGTCCGTTCTTCGTGCGTGGACACCAAAATCATCCTGTTAATGGATACCGCTACTCCAGCCGCCGTGGTGGATGCTTTCCGCAACGGAGCACAGGGCGTTTTTTCCCGCAGTGAGTCTTCGAAGGCATTAGCCAAGTGCATTCGCAGCGTCCACCAGGGGCAAATATGGGCCAACAGCGCTCAGTTGCGCTACCTGCTGCAGGCGTTGCGCGAAGCTCCGACCATGCGAATGGTAGACTCTCGCGGCGATGTCATCCTCTCCAAGCGCGAGCATGACGTAGTTCAGTGTGTTGCCGAAGGTCTGTCGAACCGCGAAATCGCGAAGAGACTGAAACTGACCGAACACACCGTCAAGAATTATCTGTTCCGCATCTTCGACAAACTCGGAGTTTCCAGCCGGGTCGAAGTCGTGCTCTACGCTTTCAACGTTCGCGGAATGTTTGGCGAACCGGCTCAGCGCACATCACCGCCGCCTCAAATCACGGCATCGGAAGCACCTCAAATTGAAAATCCGGCCATTCCAAAGGCGCATTCGGAAGTGAAGAGACCTGCTGCCCCAGTGAAGGAGCTGGCTCGGCGGGCGCGCGTCTAATAGCAGCGCATTTCCGGTTTTCACTCGCCCGCAGTGGGCAGAGAAACCGTTTATTTCCATCCGAAATTGCGTGCGGCCAGCTCGGTAATCGAGCGTCCGATCAATAGCGACGCGGTTGCCGCTGGGGACGGCACATTCAGTACGTGAAGCATTCTTCCCGACGACACAAAATGGAAGTCATCGACCAGGGTTCCATCGCGCTTGAGCGCCTGCGCGCGAACTCCGGAACCACCCGGCATGAGGTCCCGTTCTCGCAGGTCGGGAAGCAAGCGTTGCAGGGCACGAACAAAGGCAGGCTTCGAAAACGAGCGGTGAAATTCGTCCAGCCCGCTGCGCCAATGTTTTGCCGCCATGCGCCAAAAACCCGGGAATGCCAGTGAGGAGGCCAGGTCGCGCAAACTGAAGTCGCGGCGCCGGTAACCTTCACGGCGAAACGCCAGAACCGCGTTCGGTCCGGCATCTACAGTTCCATCGACTCGCCGGGTAAAGTGGACGCCGAGAAAGGGAAACCGCGGATCGGGCACAGGATAGATGAGCGCGCGGACCAGCGACGAGCGCTCCGGAACAATATCGTAGTATTCGCCGCGAAAAGGAACAATCATGATCTCCCGTTCGCTCCCCGCCATGCGGCTGATTCGATCGCTGAATAATCCGGCGCAGTTCACTACGAAGTTGGTCAGAAACGAACCGCGATTCGTTTCTAACGAAACTTCACCGGTGTAAGGTTTAAGTCCAATAACGGCGGTCGAAGTGAGGATGCTGCCGCCCTGCGCGAGAATGATTTCCCCATACTTCTCGCAGACCTTCAGGTAATCGGTAATGCCGGTACAAGGAACAAGCAGAGCGCGCAACCCTGTGGCATGCGGCTCGACTTCGTGCAGTTCTTCCGGGCTAAGGAGACGCAGTCCGGTCAGCCCATTTGCTTCGCCGCGGCGCTGCAATCGCGTTAGGCCAGGAAATTCGGCTTCATGGGTGGCCACGATCACTTTGCCGCAGACCTGATGGGGAATGCCGTGCTCGCGGCAGAATGCAAGCATGGCACGGGCGCCTTCAACGCACAGGCTGGCTTTCAACGATCCAGGCTTGTAGTAGACGCCGGAGTGAATAACGCCGCTGTTGTGGCTGCTTTGATGCCGTCCCACGTGGCTTTCTTTTTCCAGCACGAGCAGGCGAAGCTGCGGGAACCGCCTGGTGACTTCGAGGGCAACGGCCAGGCCGACGATGCCAGCGCCGATG